>CAXTTR010000101.1:0-9100 GCA_964247215.1 uncultured Sphingomonadaceae bacterium | reverse complement strand
GCCAGCCGGGGCCGGTCGGCCGGAAGATATTCGTCGGTGATGAACGTCGCGCGGGCGTGATCGTCACGCGACAGCCGGACGAACTGGACGGCGTTCGCGCCCTGATCGTACCGGTGCGCCAGCCA
The DNA here is from genome assembly GCA_964247215.1 of uncultured Sphingomonadaceae bacterium. GTDB lineage: Bacteria > Pseudomonadota > Alphaproteobacteria > Sphingomonadales > Sphingomonadaceae > Polymorphobacter_B. The sequence continues at coordinate 8,975 of CAXTTR010000101.1, read as the reverse complement.
GCACGGATCGCGCACTATCGATGCATAGTCGACGGCGGAAGGGTCGAAGGCTCGCTGCTCCATGCCTAGCCGCTTAGGTCATTGGCGTCAGCGCGACCCGCGCCGTCGTCGACCAGTCGAAAGCGTAGCAGGCGGTCGTAAAACGGCCGGGCGGCATCCGCGACGTGACGCAGATCGTCCGGCAGCGCCTTCGGCGTTCCCGGCGAGGACGGCGGCGCGAAGCCTTGGGAGCGCTCGACACCGTCATACCAGGCCGGGGCCCAGATGCCGTCGCTCGTCCGCCGCCCGGCGGGCCACTTAAGCATACGCTCGGAGAAGGCGAGGTCGAGCGCCTTACAGAGCGCGGTGAGGGCCAGACGCGGTGCCGCCAGGATCGTGGCGGCATCGATCACCGGCGGCGACACACCGGTCCGCGACGCGACGCGGTCGAAGATCTCCGCCTGACGGACGACGCCGATATCTTCGAGGGTAACCGTTTGGCGCTTGACGATATACGATGCCAGCACCTCTTCGGGCGACCGGATCAGGAAGGCATTGTGGCAGCTATCAGACCAGTCGAGGCCAAAGCCTTCGATCATGTGATGACACATATGCTTCTGATACCAGACCCGGTAGCCGCCAGGCGGCGGTCCGGCAAGCGCCCTCGCCACCTCATGCCAATCGGTCGGCTGCGACGCCAGCACGTCCGCACGCATCGGATGATCGAGCCCGGTCGCCGCGAGATAGGCAGCATAGAACGGCTCGTCGCTGACCTCGGTATCGTCACGGTTCTCGAAAGCACGCATCATCGCCGTCGAAATGCTGCGCGGGCCAGACCACATCGCGATCCGCAGCGTCATACGAGCGGATGCGCGGCGGCATCCGCGTCCTTCATCGCTTCGTAGGCCTCGGCGATGCGGGTCGTCACCGGAGCACCGGCACCCGGCAGCGGCCGCCCGTCGATTTCGCACACCGGCGTGATACCGCCCATGGTGCCCGTCACGAATACCTCGTCCGCGGCGTGCAGATCGCTGACGGCGAAGCTGCCCTGGCGCAGCGGCGCGATGCCACCCCGGCAGGCGGTGATGACGTTGCCGCGCGTCACGCCATTGAAGCAGTAGAGATCGCCCGAGGTGAACACCACGCCGTCCCTGACCCAGAACAGGTTGGTCGCGTTGCAGCTGGCGACATGGCCGTGCGGATCGAGCATCAGCGCTTCGTCGGCACTGTGGTCAATCGCCTCGAGCAGCGCACGGATCAGATTGAGGCGGCTATGCGAGTTCAACCGCATGTCGAACGTCTCCGGGCCGCTCGTCCGGATCGAGACGGTGCGGAGCTTGAGCCCGCCCCCCGGCGCAAATGACGCTCGCGCCTTGTATTCGGCAGTGATCACGAGGGTAGCGGGACCGGCTCCCTGCCGCGGATCCTGATTGATGCTGAGCTTTCGCCCCCGCGTCAGCATCAGACGCAAGTGGGCACCGTCGGTCATGCCGTTGGCGTCAAGCAGTCGTTGAAGCTCGCCGACGAGTGCGGACCGCGAACGCCCGCTGTCGACCCGCACGGCGCTCGCGCTGGCGTATAACCGATCGAGGTGTGCGTCGAGGAACAGCAGCGCGCCCTTGTGCAGCCGAAGCCCTTCCCAAACGCCGTCGCCGAGCCCGAAGCCCGCGTCGAAGATCGAGACGGTCGCCGTCTGCGCGGGCACCAGCGCCCCATCGACATAGGCGAGGACGGTTGCGTTGCGCGGGTCTTCGACGAAGTCCTGGCTACCCGCCACGCTTGCCGCCCGGTTCGTGCTGGCCGCCCAGATTTCGGCGTGACCTCATAGTGTTATCGTCTGGCCACTCGCCGCGCTGGCGATTATCGCCTCGAGCATCTGCATGACCTCGACCGATTCTGTTTCGGTGAAGCCCGTCCATCCGGATGGACCGTTCCGTACCAGATCAGCGAAGGATTCCGCCTCGGCCAGAAAACCATTGGCCGGATCGAAGCTGCGGGTTTCGTGACTGGCATCCCAGCCACCCCGGCTGATTTCGAGTATTCCGGGTTCGGCTGGGGTCAGATGGTTGAGATAGTCCGTCGTTATCACGCCGTTTTCACACGCGATGACCGCCCGCCGGTACACGCCAGTCCCGAACGAGCAGGCGGCCTGGGCGAGCAGCCCGCCCGGAAATACGAGGTTGGCGATCAGCGAACTGTCGACGCCTCGGTCCGTCCAGATCGCCGAGGCGTTCACCGTCACGGGCAATTCGCCGGCGAGCAGGCGGATCAAGCTGACCGGATAACTGCCGGCGTCGAGCAGTGCGCCGCCGCCAAGCTTGGGATCAAGCCGGATGTTGGCGGGATTGGCGACCGGAAAGCCAAAGCTCGCCTGGATTATCCGCGGCTTGCCGATCTCGCCCGATTCAATCAGGGCGGCGGTCGCCCGGGTTTGCGGCTGCGCCCGGTACGGAAACGCCTCGACCAGATAGCGGCCAGCGCGTTTGGCTGTCGAGAACATCGCCCGCGCCTCGGCCGCGGTCACCGCGATCGGCTTCTCGCACAGGACATGCTTGCCCGCCTCAAGCGCGCGAATGCTCCAGTCGGCGTGCAGTGTGTTGGGCAGCGGGTTATAGACCGCCTCGACCCCGGTGTCGGCGAGCAAGGCCTCGTAGCTGCCTAACGCCCGCGGGATCGAATTGCGCTCGGCAAAGCCCTGCGCCGCGTTCAGCTCCCGGCTCGCGACCGCCACCACCTTGACCCTGCTGGAAGCCTGCACCGCGCTCGCGAAATGGCGCCCGATGTTGGCGGTGCTCAGGATGCCGATGCGAAGCGGTTCCGTTGTGGCGATGCCGGCCATAGCGCCTGTCCTCCGTCGTGATACGCGCGACCCTAGCGCGATCGGCGCGGCGTTGAACAACTTTCTGCCATGCGTTGTAAGTTGCCGTAATCGCCTTATGCTCCGGGGCGGATACATGGAAGGCATCAAATCTTTGCATATCTGGAACCGGCTTTGACGCTGGCGCGGGCAGCATGACCCATGCAGGCCCTAACCTCGTCGATGCCGCTGGCCGGACAGATCACCTGAACGTCGCCGCGCCTCCGGCCGTCTATGACGCACCCAGGGCGGCATCGGCGGACCGCGCCTTCATCGGCCATCCCAAAGGACTCGCGGTTCTCGCCTTCTCGGAAGGCTGGGAGCGGTTTTCCTATGCCGGCATGCAGACCTTGCTGGTGCTCTACACGACGCACGTGCTGTTTCAGCCCGGCCATATCGGCAAGATCTGGTATTTCGCCAGCTTCCGCGGCGCACTCGAGGCGGCTTATGGTCCGTTGTCGCCCGAGCAACTCGCGTCCAGCGTGTTCGGCATCTACGCCGGGCTGGTGTATCTGACGCCGATCCTCGGTGGCGTTCTCGCCGACCGGCTGATCGGCAAGACCAACACCGTGATCATCGGTGCGCTCCTGCTCACCACCGGTCACTGGCTGATGGGCTTCGAACAGAGCTTCCTGATCGCCCTTTTCTGCCTCGTGCTCGGAGTCGGCTGCTTCAAGACCAATATCACCGGGCAGGTCGGCGATCTTTACCTACGCGACGACACGCGACGCGCCAACGCGTTCCAGATCTTCGTCCTGGCGATATCGGTAGCCGCCGTTGCAGCACCGCTGGTCTGCGGCACGCTGGGCGAGAAGGTGTCGTGGCAATGGGGCTTCGGCGCCGCCGGCATCGGCATGGTGATCGGCCTTTTCGGTTATCTCGGCGGCCGCCGCTGGTTGCCGCCCGAGCCCGCGCCGCGATCCCGCCACAGCCTGGTCGAGCCGCGCCCGAAACTGGCTCAGGGCGAGGGGCGCGTCATCGCGGTGCTGATCCTGCTGCTGCCCATTCTGGCGGTCGCGAGCATCGGCAACGAACAGATGTTCAACGCCTATCTGCTGTGGGGCGAGGCCAATTACAGGCTGGTATTCTTCGGACAGACCATGCCGGTCACCTGGCTGATCTCACTCGATTCGCTTATCGCGATTGCGGCGATGATCGGCTCGCTCGCGTTCTGGCGCTGGTACGCCAGCCGTCGGACCGAACCCAACGAGATCACCAAGCTGACGATCGGCGCCCTGATCTGCGCCGCCGCACCGCTGGCGCTCGCGGGTGCGTCGTTCTACGCGTCCGGCGGGCATAAGGTCAGTCTTGGCTGGGGGTTGGTATTCCATGCCATCAACGAGATCGGTTTCGCCAACTTCTACCCGGTCGGCCTGGCGCTGTATTCGCGGTGTGCCCCGCGCGCGCTCGGCGGCACGATCATCGCAATCTACTTCCTGAACATGTTTGCTTCCAACATGCCCGTCGGGCGTCTGGGTGCATTGCTGCCGACGATGTCGGGCACTTCGTTCTGGCTCCTGCATGCCGGCCTGATCGGCGGTGCCGCGCTCGTGCTGCTGGCGGTGCGGCGATTCGCGGGACGGCTGCTGGCACCGACGGTCGATCCGGAACTGCCGGTCGGCTAGATCGAAGTATCGATGTGCCGGAGACTGGAGATCATGTGACTAGCGACGATATCCTGCTCATCGGCTGCGGCAACATGGGCCGGGCAATGCTCGATGGCTGGCTGGCTCAACAGTCGACCTCGGCGATAACCGTCGTCGATCCCAGTTCCGGCCGCATCCCGTCGAGCGTCCGCGCGCTGACCTCGCTAGCCGATTACGAGCGTCGAGCGAAACTGGTGGTGCTCGCGGTCAAGCCGCAGATGCTAATGGCAGTTGCGCCGGCTCTGGAGCGGGTCGTCGGGCCGGACACGATCCTGCTCTCGATCCTTGCTGCGGTCGAGATCGCCAGCTTGCGAAATTGTTTTCCCCGCGCCGGCGCGATCGTGCGCGCGGTGCCGAACCTGCCGGGCGCGATCGGTGCCGGAATAACGGCACTCGCCGCCGACCGGCTGGATTCAGCCGGCCGGTCGCAAGTGACGAAGCTTTGCGAGCCGCTCGGTTCGGTCGAGTGGCTTGAGCAAGAGGCCTTGATCGACGCGGCCACCTCGGTATCGGGCTGCGGCCCGGCTTTCCTGTTGCGCTTCGCCAGCGCCGTCATCGCGGCCGGGGTCGCGCAAGGCTTGCAGGAAGACCAGGCTCGACGCCTGTTTGCGGCGACGATGGCAGGAACCGGAAAGCTGCTCGCGACGACTAACGAAACCGTCGACGAGATGATCCGGCGGGTTTCAAGTCCCGGCGGCGTGACGCTCGCTGGCTTAGCCATGCTAGACCGCGACGACGTATTACAGCGCTTGATCGGGGACACCTTGGCGGCAACCGCTCAACGGAGCGCTGAGATGGCTGCGGCGGCACGATGAGATCCGGTACGCAGCGCAAGTCTTGGGCTTGCGTGAAGGGATGTTGCGGGCGGTCCGGGCGGCGGATCAGGGCGCGACGATCCGACCGCCCTTCATCACCAGCCTGACGCTGCGGACGACAGCGACGTCGCGGGTCGGGTCGCCGGCGACGGCGACCAGATCGGCGAGCAGGCCGGGCTTGATGCTGCCGACCTTGTCGTCGATGCCAAAGATGCGCGCATTGCCTGCGGTGGCAGCGATGGCGACGGCGGCGGCGGGCATGCCGGCGGCCTGCATCAGTTCCATCTCGCGGGCGTTGGTGCCGTGCGCGAAGACGCCGACGTCGCCGCCCATGCAAATCGGCACGCCGGCCGCCAGCGCCAGCCGGAACGAGCGGCGGTTGTCGAGGACCGCCTCCGGTGCCGGATCGGTACCATTCCAGCCGCGGTAGCGCGCGACCGCGTCTGAGGCGGCCAGCGTCGGGCAGAGGGCGATGTTGCGGTCATGCATCGCTTTAAAAATCGCCGGTGTGCCGCCATAGCCATGCTCGATGCTGTCGACGCCGGCGGCGACCGCGCGCCGCATGCCTTCCGCCGTGACGCTGTGCGCCGCGACGCGGCGACCGGCGTCGTGGGCGGCGGCGACCGCCGCGCTCAACTCGGCTTGGGACAGGGTCGGTCGACTGCCGTCGCCGCCTTGATAATGATAGTCGGCATAAACCTTGATCAGGCCGGCACCGCCAGCGATCTGGTCGCGGACGGCTCGCACGATCTCGTCGATCCCGCTGACCTCCTGTGCGCCCTGCGGCACTGCCACGCCCGGCTCGAAGCCCTTGGGGCCGTAGGCACCGCGCGCGACGATCGCCCGCGTCGCGACGATCAGGCGCGGGCCCGGCACGATGCCCTGGTCGATCGCCTGCTTGAGGCCAGCGTCGGCATAGCCCGCCCCTTCGGTGCCGAGATCGCGCTCGCTGGTGAAGCCGGCCAGCAGCGTCGCGCGCGCCTGAACGACCGCGCGCGCCGTCCTGAGCGCCAGCGCCTCATGCAGCACCTGCTCATCCCACGCCGTCTCGTTATAGGGGTGAAGGAACAGGTGACCGTGTCCCTCGATCATGCCGGGCATCAGTGTCGTGCCTGGCAGCTCGACGACGCGCGTGCCGGCAGGCGCGGAAAGACGAGGTCCCACGGCGGTGATGCGGTCGGCATCGACGAGAACCTCCCAGCCCGGATGCGGCGCGGCAGCGATGCCGTCGAAGACCTGCGCCGGGCGCAGGAGGATCGGCTCCGCCGTGACCGGCGTCCTCAGCAGGAGCGCGGCGGCGCAGATGATCCACTTCATGGCGCTTCCTTGCAGACAGGCCGGGCTACGAACAGCGTTGCGACATGAATAGACGGACCCGGCGCTTTGCGGAATGCCCTTTACCCGGCGTGCTGGCGGCCGCGAGGCCGATGGCGAAACGGCCATCCGGCAGGACCTGCGCCAGCGGCTCTATGCACCATCGCCCTGCCAGCGATCGCTCGCGTCGCGCCAGCGCGGGCGCTACACCCGCCGCCATGAGCCGCAAGATCATCCACATCGACATGGATGCGTTTTACGCCAGTGTCGAGCAGCGTGACGATCCGGCGTTGCGCGGGCGGCCGGTGGCGGTGGGCAGCGCGCAGGCGCGTGGCGTTGTCGCGGCGGCGAGCTATGAAGCGCGCGCGTTCGGTGTTCGCTCGGCGATGGCGTCGGTGACCGCGCTGCGCCGCTGCCCCGAGCTGGTGTTCGTGCCGCCGCGCTTCGATGCCTATCGCGCCGTCTCCGAGCAAATCCGCGCGATCTTCGCCGACTACACCGCGCTGATCGAGCCGTTGTCGCTCGACGAGGCGTACCTCGACGTCAGCGGCTGCGCTGGCGCGGCGACGGCGATTGCCGCTGACATCCGCGCGCGTATCCGCGCCGAAACCGGCCTGACCGCGTCGGCGGGGGTGTCGTACAACAAGTTCATCGCCAAGCTGGCGTCGGACCAGCACAAGCCCGATGGGCTATGCGTGATCAAGCCCGCGCAGGGCCCGGCGTTCGTGGCAGGGCTGCCGGTCAAGCGCTTCCACGGCGTCGGGCCGGTGACCGCGGCCAAGATGGAGCAACTTGGTATCCGGACCGGAGCCGACCTGCGCGATTTCGGTCTCGACACGCTGACCCGGTATTTCGGCAGCAGTGCGGGATATTTCCACCGCGCCGCGCACGGCGACGACGATCGCCCGGTGCGCGTCGACCGGCCGTCGAAGTCGGTCGGGGCCGAGCGCACCTTCGACCGCGACTTGAGCGACGCGGGCGAGTTGCTCGCGGCGCTCGACCCGGTTGCCGACGCGGCGTGGCGGCGCATCGAGCGCGCTGGAGTTAGCGGGCGCACGGTGACGCTGAAGGCGAAGTTCACCGACTTCCGGATTATCACTCGCGCGCGCTCGCTGACGGTGCCCGTGACCACGCGTGCCGCGCTCGGGGAAATAGGTGCCTCACTGCTGCTCGGGCTGCTGCCGGTCGATCGCGGCATCCGGCTGCTCGGGCTGACGTTGTCAGCGCTGGGTGATGGTGCGATGGAGGCTGGCGATCCGCAGCGCACGCTGTCGCTGTAAGCTGTACACTTGAAGGCACCGCAGTGGCCGTTGTCACGATATCTTCGCTCGAAGCGGTCACGCATGTCGTTCAGGTGGCGCTGACGCCGATCTTCCTGCTGTCGGGTGTTGCGGCGCTGTTGAATGTCTTCGCTTCCCGGCTGGCGCGCGTCGCGGATCGGGTCGACCGGCTCGCCGAGGCGGGCAAAAGCGAGAGCCTCGCCATGCGCCGTCTGCGCCTGCGCTCGCGCGTGCTCGACGCGGCGGTGGTACTCGCCTCGCTGGCCGGGTTGCTGACCTGCGGGGCGGCGCTGACGTTGTTCTACGGGGCGCTCCGCGAGCGCGCGGCGTCGGACGTGCTGTTCGCGATGTTCGCGGGGGCGTTGCTGTTGACGATGCTCGCGATCCTCCTGTTCGCGTCCGAGATGATCATATCGGGGCGGGCTGTCAGGGAGCAGGCGTCTAAGTAGCTGAGCTTATCCGTGCAGCCAGGGTCAGTTTCGGCCAGATTGAGACAACGAGATTGGATCGAAGCCGATACTAATCCCCCGCCGTCGCGACAATCGCCGCCCACCCCGCCTCGTCGATCACCTCGACCCCGAGCGCCGCGGCCTTTGCCAGCTTGGTCCCTGCCCCCGGCCACGACGAGGTCGGTTTTTGCCGACACCGCCGCGGCAACCTTCGCCCCGAGCGCTTCGGCCTGCGCGCGCGCTTCATCGCGGCTGAGCGTTTCGAGGCTGCCGGTAAATACCACGGTCTTGCCCGCCACCGCCGAGGCGCGCGTCACGAACACCACCGGCACGACCTCGACCTCGGCGAGCAGCGTCGCCAGCAGCTCGCGGTTGTGCGCCTCCGCCCAGAAGCCGGTGAGCGCCTCGGCGACCTCGGGCCCGATGCCGCCGACGGCGATCAGCGCCGCGCTTCCGGCGACAACGCCTTGCAGGAACCGCCGCCGCGCGGCTTGGACGGGTTCCGTGTCTGTTTCCGTATGCAACATGCCCCTGTTACCGGCGTCGCGGCTGCATTGGTTCCCGAACCGCCAACGCCGGGTATGCTGAACTCAGGAGACTTTTTTATGATCACTGTTGCCAACCGAATTTATGTT
>CAXTTR010000100.1:3706-9125 GCA_964247215.1 uncultured Sphingomonadaceae bacterium | reverse complement strand
GCCCCAGCTTGCGCTGGGACAGCGGATGAATTTGCGGCGGCTCACATCAACTGTCTTGAGTTCCGAACCATTCCGCCCGCTTAGCCCGCTGCAGGCAGCCTCAGCGTCACCGCCAGTCCTCCCAGGTCCTCCGACTCGCCTAGTTCGACCGAACCGCCGTAGATTTCCGCCACATCGCGCACGATCGCCAGCCCGAGCCCGGTTCCCGGCTTGCCGGTGTCGAGCCGCGCGCCGCGTTCGAACAGCTCGGCGCGGCGGGAAACGGGCACCCCCGGTCCATCGTCCTCGACCAGCACAGTGAGCATCTCGCCGGTTTGAGCCACTGTGACGAACACCCGGCCGTTGCCGTAATGCGCAGCATTGTCAATCAGGTTGCCGGCCATTTCCTCGAAATCCTGACGCTCGCCGCGAAACGCGAGGTCGTGCGGCCCGGCGATGTCGATCGTAACGTTGCGGTCGGCGTAAATGCGCGAGATCGTCCGCTGCAGGGCTTCGAGTGCCGGCCAGATCTCGGCGCGCGAGGCGCTCGCCGCACGGCGTCCGACGGCGCGCGCGCGGGCGAGCTGGTGATCGACGTGGCGGCGCATGATCGCGGTCTGCTGCGCGACGACCTCCGGGAGGTCGGCGGCGCTCTCCTGCGCCGCGCCGATCAGTACGCTCATCGGTGTTTTAAGCGCGTGCGCGAGGTTGCCCGCATGCAGCCGCGCCGCCTCGGCCTGCGCCGCGTTATGCTCGAGCAGTTCGTTCAGCTCGGCAACCAGCGGCGCGATCTCAGGCGGAAAATCGGTCGGCACACGCGTCGCGCCGCCCGAGCGGATCGCGGCAATCGCGCGGCTGACTTTCCGCAGCGGCCATAGCCCATAGGTTGATTGCAGCGCTGCCAGGGCGAGCAATCCAACCCCGAGCGCGCCGAGTGACCACCATAATGTTCGCTGGAGCGCCGCAACATGCAGGTCGAGGTCGCGTGTCGACTGCGCGACCTGAAAGTGGAACACCGTACGCGTCCCCGGCAGCACCGCATCCCGCTCGACGACACGCAACGGCTCCTCTTTGAACCGGGTAGATTTGTAAGTGCAAGGTGTCCGGCAATCGGCAACAAGGTCGGGCGTCAGAGCACGGTCCCACAGCGAGCGCGAGATGAACGGCTCCTTGCCGATCGCTGATACCTGCCAGTACAGGCCGGAGTAAGGCTCATCAAAGCGCTGGTCGCTGAGGGCGCGCCGTGACCGCACTTCGCCCGACGGCCCAACCTCGGCGGAGGCGATCAGTGACGTGACGACATAGCTCAGCTGCTCGTCGAAATTCGCGGTGATCGCCGTCGTCAGCACGCGGTCGAGCGCGTAGCCGCCGATGAACAGCAGCGGGATAATCCACGCCGCCGCCAGCCCGATCATGCGCAGCGTCAGTGACCCGGGCGTTGTCACCCATGTCCGCAGCCGCCCCGCCCGCGAACGGCGCGCGCTCAGGCCGTCCGCGAAAAGCGGCTCAGCTGGCTTCGAGGCTGTAACCGAGGCCACGCGTGGTGTTGATGATATCGGCCCCAAGCTTCTTGCGGATGCGCGTAATGAACACTTCGATGGTGTTCGAATCGCGGTCGAAATCCTGATCATAGATGTGCTCGATCAGTTCGGTGCGCGACACCATCTTACCCTTGTTGTGCATCAGGTACGACAGCAGCTTGAACTCCTGTGCCGTCAGCTTGACCGGCTCGCCTTTGAGCGTCACCCGCCCCGATCGCGTGTCGAGCCGCACGTCGCCCGCCGCCAGCTCGGACGAGGCATTGCCGGTCGAGCGGCGGATCAGCGCCCGCAGCCGGGCAATCAGCTCTTCTGTCTTGAACGGCTTGGCGAGGTAATCGTCGGCGCCCGCGTCGAGTCCGGCGACCTTGTCCGACCAGCTGTCGCGCGCCGTCAGCACCAGCACCGGCGTCGCGCGCCCCTCCTTGCGCCAGCGATCGAGCACCGTCAGCCCGTCGATCTCGGGCAAGCCAAGGTCGAGGATAACCGCATCGTAGCTTTCGGTCGATCCGAGAAAGTGCCCGTCCTCGCCGTCGCTGGCGGTGTCGACCGCATAGCCGGCACTCTCCAGCGCGGTACGCAGCTGGCGCTGCAGGTTAGGCTCATCCTCGACCACCAGTACGCGCATCAAAATGTCCCCTTGCTGACGATGCGCCCGGTGCGGGCATCGACATCGACGTTGGTCACCGCACCATCGCGCATGAAACGCAAGCGGTACATCGTCGTGCTCGCATCGAACTCGCTGCCGATGTACTTGCCGCCGACGCGCGGGCTGACCTGCGCGATGATATCACCAAGCTGCATGATCTGGCCTTCGCGGGCCAGCTGATACGCTTTGTCCTGCTCGCGCTGCGCCAGCACGGGCGTTGTCAGGGCGATGCCGGCCAGCACTGCCAGCCCCGTCACACTTGCGAAGACCGTCCGCATCCGCCCGAAACCTCACGCATTCCTGAGCACCGGCGTAGCGGCGAGGCACTGAATAGGTCATGAATACGCCGCGCTAGCACCCTATATAGCAACCGTTCCACTCCATACTGCATCGGTTCGTCCATGGCTGCTCCCGTTCTCGCGCTCGAAAATGCCGGCCTCGTCCAGGGTAGCGGCTGGCTGTTCCGCGGCCTCGACGTGTTCATCGGCGAGCGCGACCGGTTGGCACTGGTCGGCCGCAACGGCGCGGGCAAGACGACGCTGCTCAAGCTGCTCGCGGGCACCGTCACCGGCGACGAGGGCCGCCGCACGATCCGCCCCGGGGCGCGCGTGGTACTGCTCGAACAAGATCCTGATGTCACCAAATACGCCACGCTGCGCGAGTTCGCGCTCGCCGGGCCCGACGCACCGTACGACTACGAGGTCGAGGCGCTCGCGGATCAGCTCGGTGTCGATCTCGAACGCAGCGCGGCGACCGCCAGCGGCGGCGAGAAGCGGCGAGCGGCGCTGGCGCGGGCGCTTGCCGAGGACCCCGATGTGCTGCTGCTCGACGAGCCGACCAACCACCTCGACCTCGCCGCGATCGAGTGGCTCGAAGACTATCTGCAGCGCTTCCGCGGCGCGTTCATGACGATCAGCCACGACCGCATGTTCCTGTCGCGGCTGACCAAGTCGTCGCTCTGGCTCGAACGTGGCTTGCTCCGTCGCGCCGAGGTCGGCTTCGGCGGCTTCGAGGCATGGACCGAGGCGGTCTATGCCGAGGAGGCGAAGAACGCCGACAAACTCGACACCAAATTGAAGCAGGAGCTGCACTGGCTGGCGCGCGGCGTCACGGCACGGCGCAAGCGCAACCAGGGGCGGCTCGCTAAGCTCGCCGAGCTACGCGTCGTGCGCAAGGCGATGACCGGGCCGCAGGGCGTCGCCAAGCTCGCGACCACCGCCGACGATGCCAAAACCAAAGTGGTCATCGACGCCGAGCACATCTCGAAAGCATTCGGCGACCGCGTCATCCTCGATGACTTTTCAATCCGCGTGACGCGCGGCGAGCGCATCGGCGTCATCGGCGCGAACGGCGCCGGCAAGTCGACCTTGCTCAAGCTGCTGACCGGCGAGATCGAGCCCGATAAAGGCCGCATCCGCCGCGCCGCGACGATCCAGAGCATCCTGATCGACCAGGGCCGCAAGAAGCTCGAGCCCGGCAAGACAGTCCGCGACATCCTCGCCGACGGCGGCGACTGGGTCGACGTCGGCGGCGTCCGCAAGCACGTCGCTGGCTACCTCAAGGATTTCCTGTTCGATCCAAACGTGCTCGAAGCCAAGATCGAGACGTTCTCCGGCGGCGAGCGCTCGCGGCTGCTGCTGGCACGCGAGTTCGCGCGGCCGTCGAACCTGCTGATCCTCGACGAGCCGACCAACGACCTCGACCTGGAAACGCTCGACCTGCTGCAGGAGGTCATCGACGACTATACCGGCACCGTCCTGATCGTCAGCCACGACCGCGACTTCCTCGACCGCACCGTGACGATGACGGTGGCCCTGGACGGCAGCGGCAAGGCCGACGTCGTCGCGGGCGGCTATTCGGACTGGCAAGCGAAACGCCGCGAGGGCGCGAGCGCGAAGGCGGGCTGGCCGTCACCAGCGGGAACGCGGGTTGCAGCGGCCGCGCCGGCGGCATCAATTGCGCCGGTGCGTCGCTCAGGCAAGCTCACCTACATCGAGCAGCGCGAACTCGACGGGCTCCCCGCCGCGATCGAGGCACTGCAGCGCGACATTGCTGCCGCCGAGACGACGCTCGCCGACGCGGCGCTGTACGCGCGCGAGCCCAAGCGCTTCGACCGCGTCAACCGCGAGGCGGACGCGGCGCGGGGAATGCTCGCGGCGGCGGAGGAACGATGGCTCGAACTGGAAGCGAAGACGGAGGCGATGGCGGGGTAGACTGCTGCAGCTCCTGCAATCGCTGTTCGTGATTGTCCTCAGCCGACAACTCCACCCGCCGCCCCAGCGCAAGCTGGGGCCCATGCTCGTGCAACAGCGCGAACTGCCCGAACGTGGACCCCAGCTTGCGCTGGGGCAGCGGAGGTAAATTGTGCAATCGGTACCGATCTGAATAACGCAGACTTCAGACAGTTCACCCCTGCCCTCGCAACGCCACCGTCTTCAGCGCTTCCCACGGCCCATTCAGATAGCGCCACACCGCCACCCCCGTTACCTTGAACACGAACGGCACGAAGTTTGCCTCCAGTTCCGCCAGTGTCGCCCGCGCCACCGCCGCCGTGACCTTGTTCTGTACGGTCAGGTGCGGGCGGTAACCCTGCCGGTCCTGCAGCGTCAGCAGCGGCCCGAAGCCGTCAACCAGCTCGGCGTGTAATGCCTCCAGCCCCGGCGAGCGCAGCTTGTAAGCCACCCCGCCACCGAGCGAGCGCAGCCCGGTGACCTCGATTAGCGGCGGCGGCGTTGTCCGCGCCAGCATCCGCAGGCGGCCGACGACGCCGTCGAACTCGCTGCCAGGCAGCTGGTGGAACAGCGTGATATGCGCCGGCACGATGTTGCGCTCGGGCGGAAACCAGCGCCGCCGCAACGCCTCGAACTTGGCGGCGGCGGACGCCTCCATGTCGGCGGTGAGGATAAGCGGGCGATGGTCGATGAGCCGGTCGAGCAGGCGGCCGACGGCCGCGTCGTCAGGCGCTGGCGGTTTCGGCACAGCTTCGGTTGACGATGGTGCAGCGGGCTGATCTTGGGTCATTGGCAACCCATATCAATGCGGGCGGTTCAAGTCGCGCCGCTGCGGTGCTACGGCAGCCCGGCTGCGACGCCAGACCGCAATCCGACCACGATAGGACACGCCGATGCGCCTCGATGACGAACGTGAAAGCTCCAATGTCGAGGATGACGGCGGCATCGGCGGTGGTGGTGGCGGCGGCGGTTTCGGCTTCGGCGGGCTGCCGCTCGGCGGCGGCGGGCTCGGCATCGGCGGC
>CAXTTR010000100.1:0-3696 GCA_964247215.1 uncultured Sphingomonadaceae bacterium | reverse complement strand
GGCATCCTGGCGCTGGTGTTCGGAATCAACCCGCTGTCGCTACTCGGCGGGGGTGGCGGTCAGGCCGGGCCGCAGGTGCAGATCGGTCAGCCACAGGATCAGATCGGCCAGCCGCAGGACCAGATTGGCCGGTCGTTAGGGCAAGGCCAGTCGACCGCTGCCGACGGCACCCGGCACGATGACGCCTCGCACAGGTTCGTCGCCAAGGTGCTAGCGACCACCGAGGACACCTGGACCAAGCTGCTGCCCGAGCAGACCGGCGTGCAGTACGAAGACCCCAAGCTGCACCGCTTCTACGGCCAGGTGCAGACCGCGTGCGGCGGCGCGAGCGCTGCGTCGGGGCCGTTCTATTGCCCCGCCGACCGCAAGGTCTATCTCGACACCAGCTTCTTCGACGAACTCAGCCAGCGTTTCGGCGCACCCGGCAATTTCGCCAAGGCTTATGTCATCGCGCACGAAGTCGGCCACCACGTCCAGAACCTGCTCGGCATCAGCGACAAGGTCACCGCCGCGCAGGAACGCGCCAGCCGCAGCCAAGCCAACGCGCTGTCGGTGCGCCTCGAACTACAGGCCGATTGCCTCGCCGGCGTCTGGGGCAAGGCCAACGCCGCGATCCTCGATCCGGGCGACGTCGAGCAGGCGCTGACCGCCGCCACCGCGATCGGCGACGACCGGCTGCAGCAGCAGGCGCAGGGCACGGTCGTTCCCGACAGCTTCACTCACGGCACCAGCGCGCAACGCGTCCGCTGGCTCAAGCGCGGGCTGGATTCAGGGCAAGTCGCGGACTGCGATACATTTGGAGCGGCGACGCTCTGAGGATCAAGCACGCCAGTAGCTGCACGCATGTTCCTGCTGCGCACGCACATGCGCCGCCGCTTCGGCCCCAACCCACAGGCCGGTGTAGTCGCGCTTACCCGTCCACCAGCCCTGCCCCGGCAGTCCGTCGCTGGCGCGCACCACAAGTACCGCTAATTCGGGACGCCCAGCCCCGCGTTCGGACGCATCGATATCGCCAAGCACGACGCAAAGCGCGCGCATCTTGGGCCGCGAAAACGCGAACCCTAGCGCATTCAACACCTCGGCATAACTCAGCGGCGTGCCCGCCCGTGCCGCCGCATGCAGCAGCGCGGTCAACTCGACGATATCGAACATCGGCCCAGTCGGATTGCACAGCGCTGGTGGAGAGGGTTGGATTTGAACCAACGTAGGGTTGCCCCGGCAGATTTACAGTCTGCTGCCATTGACCGCTCGGCCACCTCTCCACGCTCGCGAGCGCGAAGCCGGGGTTAGTGGCGAAACCGCCGAAGGGTGTCAATGGCGGGGTGTGCTCGCTCTACTGCATATACCACCCGTGGCTCACCACGATGCTCTGCCCCGTCAGCGCGTTGCTCGGGAAGCTTGCGAGGAATACCGCCGTTGCCGCGACATCGTCGACCGTGGTGAACTCACCGTCGACGGTGTCCTTGAGCATCACCTTGCCGATGACATCAGCCTCGGAAATACCGAGCGCCAGCGCCTGCTCGGGGATTTGCTTCTCGACCAGCGGCGTGCGG
Organism: uncultured Sphingomonadaceae bacterium; assembly: GCA_964247215.1. Taxonomy (GTDB): domain Bacteria; phylum Pseudomonadota; class Alphaproteobacteria; order Sphingomonadales; family Sphingomonadaceae; genus Polymorphobacter_B. Next base: position 2,143 of record CAXTTR010000100.1, on the reverse strand, counting down.
ACGAAACCGGGGCAGATCACATTGGCGCGCACACCGTGCTTCGCGCCTTCCTTGGCGACCACCTTCGCCAGCCCGATCAGGCCGTGCTTGGCTGTCACGTACGGCGCCTTGAGCACCGAGGCCTCCTTCGAATGCACCGAGCCCATGTAGATGATGCTGCCGCCGCGCCCCTGCGCGTACATCAGCCGGAGACAGGCGCGCGTCGTCAGGAACGCGCCGTCGAGATGGATCGCCAGCAGCTTTTTCCAGTCGGCGAACGCAAATGTGTCGAGCGGTCCGACGATCTGCACGCCGGCGTTCGAGACGAGCACGTCGACCCCGCCGAACTTCGACGCGACCGCCGCGATGCCGTCGTCGACCTGCGCCTCGTCACTGACGTCCATCGCTACCGCCATGGCGTAATCGCCGCTTGGATCGAGGCTCGCCGCTGCCGCCTGCGCCGCGTCGAGCTTGAGGTCGGCGATAACAACCCTGGCCCCGTTTGCCAGGAACGCCCGCGCGATATCCCGGCCGATGCCGCTGGCTGCACCGGTGATTACCGCGACTTTGTCAGTAAGCTGGGACACACTTGCAACCTCATGTTCGAACTACCGACGGATATGCGCTCCGACGGACCATTCCTAGGCAAATGCGACGTGGCGCTGGTCTTCAGCTGCGAATCAGACGCGCCCCACACTTAACAGGTTGTCGCAAACACTATTCGTCTTGGAACTGTAACGGCTCGTCCGGCGTAGAGTCGCACGGGCTATTTTTGTTCCGTGAGCGGGAGCGAGGCGATGAGCATGCAACAGTTCGACGTTCAGCCTGCAGTGGCGCAGCGCGGCTTCGTCCTACACTACCGGCCAGGGCGCGATAACTGCTGCCCGGGTTGCGGGCACAGCAACTGGTACGTCGGGCGGCTGATGGCCGAATGCGCCATGTGTAATACGGTGCTGCCATTACGCGAGAGCCCGTATTCGGCAGTGCAGGCGATGCCGACGGCGTTGGCGGCCTGATCCGCAAAGCATTGCTATTGCGGGATTGCTAACTAGGTTATGCTGCACTGCAGCGTCGCCGGAGTTAATGATGCCGAAATTGAAGCCCTCTCTCGCGCGCGGCTTTACTGCGCGGAGAACCGAGCAGGTATTTGCTCCGTCGCTGCTTGAGGCGCTCGGCGATTTTGGCGCTAATCCCGGCGCGCTCAGGATGTTGGCGTACACACCAGCGTCGCTGCCGCCGAAGTCACCGCTGGTGGTTGTATTGCACGGCTGCACGCAGACTGCCGCGGCCTATGATTATGCTGCTGGCTGGACAACGCTAGCCGAACGCCATGGCTTTGGGCTACTTTTTCCCGAGCAGGTGCGCGGCAACAATCCTAATGTTTGCTTCAACTGGTTCGAGCCGCGTGACCTCGAACGTGGCAGCGGTGAACCCGCGTCAATCGCAGCTGCGGTCACGGAAATGGTGCGCCGGCACGACCTCGACCCGGCACGGGTATTTATCACCGGGCTGTCGGCCGGCGGTGCGATGGCGGCGACACTGCTCGCCACCTACCCCGACGTGTTCGCCGGCGGTGCGGTCATCGCCGGATTACCGCACGGCTGCGCTGTGGGTGTGAACGCCGCGCTGGGGGCGATGAACTCGCCGCCGGTCAGGACCGCCAAGGCGCTCGGTGATAAGGTCCGCGCAGCATCCAGCTATACCGGACCGTGGCCGCGCATCATGGTCTGGCACGGCGATGCGGACCGCACCGTGGCACCAGCCAACGGCGACGCCGTCGCCGCGCAATGGTGCGACGTCCATACACTTACCGGAGCACCCTGGGTTAGCGCGCAGGGCCGCGAGAGCATCGAGCGTTGGGACGATAGCAGCGGTGTCGTCCAGGTCGAGTTGCACCGCATCGCCGGCATGGGCCACGGCACGCCGATCGCCGCGGGCCAAGACGGAATGCACGCCGCACCGTTCATGCTCGACGTCGGCGTTCCATCGTCAGCAAGCATCGGCGCATTCTGGGGTATCGTGCCCGCCGCTGCCGCTGTTGCGGCCGCCAAGCCCGCGTCGAGTGCCGCCGATATGCCGCCGATCAATACGGCACCTCGACGCCCAGCCACGACACCTCAGCCCCGGCGCGGCGGCGTCGCCGACACCATCAATGCCGCGCTAA
>CAXTTR010000099.1:0-9156 GCA_964247215.1 uncultured Sphingomonadaceae bacterium | reverse complement strand
GACCGCCTGATCGAGGTCGGCGGCGTCGTGCCGCAAATCCTGATGGCGCTTGAGCCGCAGCGGCTTTGACATGGCGACATTGGCAAGCAGCGGTGCCCCGCCCCAGCGGTTCGACGGCGCATGCTCGATCCGCTCGACCAGCCGCCGCTCAACTGCGCCCGGGGTCGTCAGCCGCATCATCGTGCGCGGGTCGCAGGTCGCGATCACCGCACCCGCGGTCAGCATGCTGCCGTCGCCGAGCCGCACGCCCTTGGTGACGCCGTCCTCGATCATGATCTCGGCGACCGGCGCATCGAGCAGGATAGTCGCGCCCGACGCTTCGATGCTCGCCCTCATGGCGTTGGAGAAGCTCTGCAGGCTGCCCACCGGCTTGCCCGTGCCAAGCCGGTGGAGCACGGAAAAGATCATATAGGCGGCGGCATTGCCGTCCTCGTCGATCGGCCCGGCCCCGGCCGCAATGCCGGTCAGCAGGCCGATAGTCGCGGGATGCTCGAACCATTCGCACGCGATCTGGTCCGACGTCCCGCTGGCAAGGATCGTCAACTCCTCGCGCAGACGCGCGTTTCGGACGGCGGCACCGATGATCTTGGCCGCGCCGCCGATACCCGGCCGGCCCGGCTCGGCCATCATGATCGGAAAGCCGATGTCCATCAGCGCATCGAGCATCTGGACGAATCTGAGATAGGCTTTGCCGTCGCCGCGATGGATCCGCTCGACGTCCTCGGCCGTCCGCGTGGCATCGCGGAACACGGCGATCGAACTGCCGTCGGGATGAAGATAGGCGTAGCTCGGATCGGGATCGATCGTGACCAACCCGTGCTTGGCGAGCTCGAGATCCTCGATCAATCCGGTGCCGCGCGCAAACAGCAGCTCGACCGCGCACGGGGTGACCAGATGCTGCGGCGCTTCGGGGATAAGGTAGCCCGAGCTGGCCATGCCGCCGACCTTGCCCAGCCGCTCGACTACCGCGACCCGCTTGCCCGCCCGGCTGAGATACCCCGCCGCCGCCATGCCGTTATGGCCCGCGCCGACGATCACGACGTCATAGTGCTGCGTCAACAGCTGTCTCCGAGTTTCAGCGTGTGCCGATAGCCTGCGCTACCGCCGGTTTCGCCTTTCGCTCGATAGGTCGTCCGAACGCGACGCTGGCCCACCCCTCGTTTCTCAGGGAGAGACGACATGAGCCAGCACAGTCGCCGGGACAGCCTCATGACCGGGTTCTGGCCTCGGTTGAGGCTCGCGATCTCGCTGGCCGTCGTCTCGTTCGTGGGCACCGGCGCGGCGCAGCCGGACAAGTCCCGCGTAAACGCGCCGCAGGACATTGCCGCGATCGAGGCGATCGAGGAGCGCCTAGCGAGCGGGAGCAGCATGGACGGCCTGATCGGCTATTACGCCCCGGACGCGACCGTCCTCGACATCTACGCGCCCGGTATCTACCGCGGCCGCGCCGAAATCCACGCAGCTTTCACCAGGCAGATGTCTGGCGTCCGGTCGATGTCGCACAGGACGCTGGAGATGAACGTCGCCAGCGACGGCAACTTCGCCTGCGCCGCCAGCCAGCTGCACTTCGACATGGTCATGAGCGACGGCACGCCGCTGGCGATGAGCGTCCGCCAGCTCGACGCGTTCAAGCGGGTCGGTACGCAATGGCAGATCGTTCAGCAGCACATCTCGCTTCCGGTCGACCCGGCGACCAGCCTCGCTCTGCTCGACAAGCCGGTGGCGGGCGCGAAGATTGCCTGGGCGAACAACCCGTTTCCGGGCCCCGCCTCGTCACCGGCGGCGGCGAAGACCGCGATCCGCCGCTGGATGGAGGTAGGGGGCGAGTCGACCAGCATCGATATGATGATGGGCTATTACGGGCCGGGCGACGATATCCTGGTCTATGACATGGCCGCAGCGGCGTTGCGGGGCCGCGGCGCGGTGCGCGACCATTATGCGGCGGTGATGGGCACCTTCACCGATCCGAAGCTCGAGATGCCGATGTTCAAAGCCGACTCCGACGGCCTGTTCGGCGTGCAGATCGACACGCAGCAGCTGTCGCTCAAGCTCAAAGACGGCTCGATCACGCGCCTGGCGCTGCGCCAGAGCGACTGCATGCGCAAGGCAGGCGGGCGCTGGTATTCGTTCATGGAGCATTTGTCGTTCGTCATCGACCCGAAGACCGGAAAGGCGCTCGACCGCTTCTGACTTCGCCACGCTATTGAAGCACGAAAAAAGGCCGCTCCTTCAGGGGAGCGGCCCTTCTCATTCGTCGAGCCGTTCGCCTCAGAAGCGATAGGTGATCGTGCCCCCGTAAGTCCGCGGTGCGCCCTGATACTGCTCGGTCACGCCGATGCCGCTATAGCTGTTGAATACGTTGGTGAAGTTCGGCTGGTTGGTGAGATTGCGGCCCCACAACTCGAACTCGACATTCGGAGCGTCGAGGCTGAACGAAGCGCGCGCGTTGAGCAGCCCATATGCACGAATGATCGAGGCGTTGTTGGCGATGTTGATCGCGTTGATCACTGCCGGCGTGGCAGTCGCAGCGGGCGTCGCCGCGTCGAACGCACGCGCCGACACATAAGCATAGTCGACATGGAGCAGAACCTTGCCCGGCCCGGTGCTCAAGGTCTGGGTCGCGCCGATATTCGCGGTCCACTTCGGGGCCTGGGTGATCGGTTCGCGCGAGCGGTCGACTCCCGCTTCGGTCCGCGTGCCCGCAACATAATGCGCGCTCAGGTAAGCGGCGCTGCCCTGCACTTCCATGCCTGCCCACGGCAGCACCGTGCCTTCGAACTCAACACCTTTCGAGCGCACGTTCCCCGAATTGGCGACGAACTGCGTCAGTGTCTGCGCGCCCGTCGGCCCGACGAAGACCGCGTTGACGATGCGCTGCACCTTGGTCTGCTCGGCCAGGAACGCCGCGACGTTGGTACGGACATGATGATCGAGGAAGTCGGCCTTAAAGCCGATCTCGGCGTCCTTGACCTTCTCCGGATTGAACGACGACGAGAAGCCGGCTGGCACCGGACGCGAATTGAAGCCGCCCGACAATGCCGCGCCGCTCGTTTTGGCATAGACGAAGACACTTGGGGTCAAGCGATAGTCGGCACCCGCGGTCCACGCCGGATAGCTGAAGCTTGCCGACTCGGGGTTCACGCAAGGCGCGACGCTGGCAGCCTTACCGCTGTTCGGACCAACGCTGCAGACCGGGTCGGCCGCACGCCAGTCGGCGACGCTATGCCGATTGATCTCGCGCTTGTCCCAGGTGTAGCGGAACCCGCCGGTGATGCGCAGATCGTCGGTGACATGGTAGTTGAGCTGCGCGAATGCACCGGTCGACTGCGAGCGGTAACCGGCGAAGTTACGGGCGTAAGCGGCGATCGGCGTATTATAGAAAATGGCCGAGTCCGAACGTTCCGTGCCGGTCTCGACAAAATAGATGAAGCCGGTGATCCAGTCGAGGTGGCCGACCTTGCCCGAGAGCTGCACCTCCTCGCTAAACTGCCGGTTGATATATTCGCTGACGAAAGCACCCGCTCCGGTCGGCGTACCGGTCAGGTCGAGACTGTCGCTAGCGGACGACTCGCGGTATCCGGTGATCGACTTCAGGTTTGCCGCGCCCAGATCCCAGGTTAGCGTCCCGGTTCCCGACGTCCCTTTGGTGAGATTATGCAGATTGTCGATTTCGGGATTGCCCGTCATCGGATGGGCATAGGTGGTTTGCCAATTGCTGCCCGAAGCACCTGCAGGGGTGAAGTATGGGTTCACATAGCTTTGCAGGTTGGGGTTCTGGCCGGGTTGCAAAAAATTCCTGAATAGCCCCGCGGGTACGCTGAAGCCCGGCCCGAGCGGAATCGGAGCCGTAGCGGGAATAAGTCCCGCTTGTACGCCTGCCGAGATATTGGCGAAGCCCTGCGCCGGTCCGGCGGGATTGGCTGCCGCAACCGCGGTCGGGTTCCCGTGGTCGCGATAATAGACGTGGTCGGCCGTCAAGGTCACCGTAATCGGCAGGCTTTTAGGCTTCCACTTGACCGTCGCACGGCCGAACCAGTCGGCAGCGACGTCGCCCTGCGCACGACCGAATACCGGATTGGGGAAATAACCGCTGTGATCGTCGAAGCGCCCGGCGACGCGAACGGCAATTTCGTCATTCAACGGTGCATTTACGACACCTTCGACGACATGCTGCGAATAGTCGCCAAAGCCGACCTTTGCATAACCGCCGAATTCCTGCGTCGGCTGGTTACTGGTCAGGTTGAGCGCACCGCCGGTGGTGTTGCGCCCGAACAGCGTGCCCTGCGGACCGCGCAGCACTTCCGCGCCGGCCGCGTCAAGGAAGCCGAGATTGCCGACAATCGGCCGGGCGACATAGACGCCGTCGATGTAGATCCCGACAGCGGTGTCCGAAAACGAGTTCGGGCTATTCTGCGCCTGACCACGAATCGCGAGATAAACGATCGATGCCGGGCCGGTTCCGCCGGTTCCGACGCTGAGACTTGGGGCGACGCGCGCAAGATCGAGGACCTGCACAATCTGCCGGTTCTGCAAAGCCTGCGGAGTCAACGCGGTGACCGCCACTGGAACCGTTTGAATGTTTTCGGACGTACGTCTCGCGGTCACGACGATGTCGCCGATGATATTGGCGTCGGTATTGGTCGCGCCAAGCGTCTCGGGCTTTTGGGCAGGCGAGGCGTCGGCGGCGGTCGGCGGCGCGCCCTGCGCCTGCACGGCACCGGCCAACCCGCCCATTGCTAGAATCGTCGACGCCAGAATGATGCTGTGAAAATGAGCCGTGTTCATGATAATCCTCCCTAATCCCCGTCTGAATTTCCGCGGCGTTCTCGCACATTGCGTGCTTGTTCCCGCCGCGGTCGCATCGAAGCTGCAGTTTTGACGCTGCACGATCAGCGTTCTCTGACGTACCAACACCTATCTAAAGTCGGGCCGGTTGGTCGCCCGCCTGATGCCCGCTCCTGAGCAACCACCGGAGCACTCTGTATCCCCGCCGTTCGATAGGTGTTGCAAGCAGGGCTGTCTGGCTGAACTTGTCGAGAGACCAATCGTCCCTCACAAGCGGAACCCAGCAATGGACGCCTTCATCTATGATCACGTGCGGACGCCGCGCGGCAAAGGGCGGCCGGACGGCGCGCTTCACGAAGTCACTTCCGTCCAGCTCGTCACCCAGCTGCTCGAGGTTCTGCGCGACCGCAATCAACTCGACACCGCGCTCCTCGACGACGTGATCATCGGTACCTCGCAGCCGGTCGGCGAGCAGGGCGGCGTGCTTGCCCGGGCGGCGGTCCTTAACGCGAACTACGCCGAGAGCGTCGGCGGTCAGCAGGTTCACCGCTTCTGTGCGTCGGGGCTCGATGCAGTCAATCTGGTTGCTGCGCAGGTGCATGCCGGGATGATGCAGGCCGGCATCGGCGGCGGGGTCGAGAGCATGAGCCGCACTGTCATGGGCTATGACAGCGGCGCGTGGACGTCGGACCCGGCGGTCGCCTTCCACAATCATTACGCGCCGCAGGGCATCGGTGCCGACATGATCGCGACGCTCGACGGCTTTTCGCGCGAAGACGTCGACGGCTATGCTGCCGAGAGCCAGCGCCGAGCCGCACAAAGCTGGGCCGAAGGCCGCTTCAAGGGCGCGATCGTACCCGTCAAAGACGCGATCGGCGAGGTGCTGCTCGACCATGACGAGCACATGCGGCCGGGCACCACCGTCGAAAGCCTGGGCAAGCTCAAGGCGGCCTTCGCCGGCCTCGGCAAGGCGGGCTTCGAGGCGGTCGCCAAGCATCGCTATCCCGAAATCGAGGAGCTGTCCTATGTGCACCACGGCGGCAACAGCTCGGGCATCGTCGACGGTTCGGGGGTCGTCCTAGTCGGGTCTAGGGAGTTCGGCGAGCGTGCCGGCCTGAAGCCCCGCGCCCGCATCGTCGCCTACGCGTCGATGGGCACCGAGCCGACGATCATGCTGACCGCGCCCGCCGACGTGACGCGCAAGGCGCTCCGGAACGCCGGCATGGAGGTCGGTGACATCGACCTGTTCGAACTTAACGAGGCGTTCGCCAGCGTCGTCATGCGCTACATGAAGGTGCTCGGCATTCCGCACGACAAGGTCAATGTCTGCGGCGGCGCGATCGCGATGGGTCACCCGCTCGGCGCGACCGGCGCAATGATTACCGGCACCGTGCTCGACGAGCTCGAGCGCACCGGGGGGTCGACGGCGCTGATCACGCTGTGCGCTGCCAACGGCCTCGGCACCGCGACGATCATCGAGCGCCTCTGATGCCGACCAATCCGGAAGTTCCCCGCATGCGCCACCTGAAGATCGAACGCGCCGCCGACGGCTTCGCGACGCTCATCCTCGACAATGCAGACGAGTCGGTGAACCTCGTCTCCGACGCGTTAGTCACGGAAATGACCGCAGCGGTTGCCGAGATCACCGCCGACAAGACGATCAAGGGCGTCATTCTCAAATCGGGCAAGGCAGGCTTTATGGCCGGTGCCGACCTGAAGCTGCTGGTCCAAGGCTTCGACACGCTCACCCCCAAGCAGGCCTATGCCTTCAGCCAGCGCGCGACCGCGATGCACCGCGCGATCGAGACCTCGGGCAAGCCGTGGGTCGCACTGCTCAACGGTGCTGCGCTCGGCGGCGGCTTCGAGCTGGCGATGGCCTGCCACTACCGCATCCTTGCCGACAATCCCAAAGCGATCGTCGGCTTCCCCGAAGTAACAGTCGGGCTTCTCCCGGGTTCGGGCGGTACGCAGCGGCTGATCCGCCTCGCTGGGATTAAAGCCGGTGCCGACCTGCTGCTCTCGGGCCGCGCGGTGAAGGGGCCCGAGGGGGTCGCGCTCGGCATCGTCGATGCAGTCGTTCCTGCCGATGAGATGGAAACGGCAGCTCGCCTGTGGCTGGCGAGCGGTCCCGACCCGGTCAAGCCCTGGGACGTCAAGGGCTATGCCATGCCCGAGCAGCGCGGGCTGATCATCCCCGAACACAGCGTCGCGCTGATGCTGGCGACCGGCGCGGCGGTCAAGTCGGGCTACAATTTGCCCGCCCCGGTCGCGATCCTGTCGTGCATCTACGAGGGCGCGATCCTGCCGTTCGACAAAGCGCTGTCAGTCGAGTCCAAGTATTTCGCACAGCTGCTGACCGACCCGGTGTCGCGCAACATCATCCGCACGACCTTCCTGTCGAAGGGTGCGGCCGAGCGCGGCGCGCGGCGTCCCCAGGGTGTGCCGAAGAAGGAGTTCGCCAAGATCGGCGTGCTCGGCGCGGGCATGATGGGTGCCGGGATCGCGCTCGTCGCCGCGCAGGCGGGGGTCGAGGTCATCCTCATCGACCGCGACGCCGCCATCGCGACCAAGGGCAAGGCCTATTCCGAAACCACGCTCGCGAAGCAGGTCGCGCGCGGGACGATGACCGCGGACAAGGCCGCCGTGATCGTTGCCCGGATTACCCCGACCGACGACTTCGCACTTCTCGATGGCTGCGACCTGGTCGTCGAAGCGGTGTTCGAGGACATCGCGATCAAAGCGGAGACAACGCGCAAGGCCGAGGCGGTTGTTTCCGCTGCGACGGTCTATGCGTCGAATACCTCGACACTGCCGATTACCAAGCTCGCCGAGGCTTCGGCCCGGCCCGACCGGTTCATCGGGCTGCATTTCTTCTCGCCGGTCGAGAGGATGGGGCTGGTGGAGATTATCAAGGGCGCGAAGACGAGCCCCGAAACGCTCGCCGTCGCGATCGACTTTGTCGCCAAGCTGCGCAAGACACCAATCGTCGTCAACGACAGCCGCGGGTTTTATACCAGTCGCGTCTTTCAGATGTTGATCCATGAAGGCGGCGCGATGCTCGACGAAGGCGTGCCGCCGGCCGTGATTGAGAATGCCGCGAAGTCGGTCGGCATGCCTGTCGGGCCATTGGCGCTGCTTGATGAACTGACATTCGACCTGCCGCTCAAGATCGTCGAACAGGCGAGCGCGCAGGACGGCGCGCGTTACGCCCTGCCTGCCGGAGTTGGTGCGCTGACGAAAATGAAGGCGGCGGGCCGGTCGGGGCGCAAGACCGGCGGCGGTTTCTATGACTATGCCGACAGCGGCAAGCGGCTGTGGAAGGGCCTAGGCGAGCTCTTCCCGGTTTCTACCGGCTATGATGTCGACGAGCTTAAGCAGCGCTTTCTCTATGCCCAGGCAATCGAGACGGCACGCTGCCTTGAAGAGGATGTCATCGAGACTGCCGAAGATGGCGATCTCGGTTCGGTCTATGGCTGGGGCTTTCCGGCGTGGACCGGCGGCACACTTTCGTACATCGACACGGTTGGATTGCCGGCGTTTGTCGCTGAAAGCGACCGCCTCGCGCAGAAGCATGGCGCGCGGTTCGCGCCGTCGCCGTGGCTGCGCGAACGCGCCGCCAGCGGCCGCGCCTTCTACTAGACCGGAGGAGCCAAGGTGCGCCGCGTTATCTTCGAGTCCGAACACGAACAATTCCGCGACTCGGTGCGCCACTTCATGCGCACCGAGGTCGGCCCGCATGGCGAACGCTGGCGCGCCGCCGGGATGGTCGACCGCGACGCCTATAAAAAGGCGGGGGCGGCCGGCCTGCTGTGTACCTGGGCCGAGGAGAAATACGGCGGTGCCGGAATTGACGACTTCCGCTTCGAGCAGATCATCATCGAAGAGAACATGCGCGAAGGCGACATTGGCTTCTACATTAACCTGCACAGTAATCTCGTCGCGCCCTACATCGCCAAGCTCGGCAACGACGAGCAAAAAGACCGCCTGATGCCGGGCATCGTCTCGGGCGAGAAGATTCTTGCCGTGGCGATGACCGAGCCGAGCACCGGCAGTGATCTCGCCGGCATGCTGACTCGCGCCGAGGACCGCGGCGACCATTGGCTGCTCAACGGCTCGAAGACCTATATCTCGAACGGCATCCTTGCCGACGTCGTGGTTGTCGCGGCCCGTACCGATCCAAGCGCGCGCCACGGTCTCGGGCTGTTCCTCGTCGAGCGCGGCATGGAGGGGTTCGAGCGCGGCCGCAAGCTCGACAAGATGGGCCTGAAATCGCAGGACACCGCCGAGCTGTTCTTCAGCGACGTGCATGTGCCCAAGGCGAACGTGCTGGGCGAGCCGGCGATGGGCTTCCGTTATCTCGCGCGATTTCTC
>CAXTTR010000098.1:0-9168 GCA_964247215.1 uncultured Sphingomonadaceae bacterium | reverse complement strand
CGTCGACGGTGTTGAACTGGTGGTCGACGAACTCCCCATCACCGATCATTGCGCCGACCCGGAGGTAGCCCTTGATCAGCGCCGGCAGCGCCTTCGAAGCGGCGCGCTGGTCGTAGGCGGCGGCGTTCATGCGGTCCATCGGCACGTAATGCTCGGGCAGCGAGCGGGCGCGCAGCTCGGGCGGAGCGAGGTGGTGGTGGTAGAGGTAGCTGAGCTCGGCCGCGTGGACGCCGGGTTCGCTGCCGTGCAGCGAGGCGCAGCCGAACATGTGGCCGATGGCGTGCGTCTGCAGGTACGAGGCAATGCCGCGCCACAGCAGAGTGATCGTCGTATTGTTGCGGTATTCGGGGGCGACGCAGCTGCGGCCGAGCTCAAGCAGCTGCCCGCCGGTGGCGCTCTGCGCGATCAGCGGCGACAGGTCGTACTCGCCCGCCGAGTAGAAGCCGCGATTCATCTGCGCCACGACTTGCCGGAGCAGGCGGTAGGTGCCGACGACATGCGGCTTGCCGCCGGGCAGACCGTGATCGATGACCAGCAGGTGATCACATACCGCATCGTAATCGTCGATGTCGCGCCGCGCCGCCTGCATCAGCGACGTCGGCAGCGCGCCCATCTCGTCGTAGAAGATCTGATAGCGCAGCGCCTGCGCCGCGGCGATCTCGGCCTCCGACGTCGCCAGCCGGACATCGAGCTGCCCCGAGCGGTGGATGTACGGCGTGTTCGCCAGTACATGCGCCGCGACTGCCGTCGGATTAGTCAGCCGGTACGCCATTGCCCCGTGGTCTCCCGCTCGAACGATACGCGTCCGTTAGACCCCAATTATGACAGTGTAACGTGTTGGCCGGCAAGCCGCCACGGATGCGACGCGCGCGGAACGGCCGCTAAGAGCTTGCCGCCACAGGTAGTGCCGGCCCGGCAGCGATTGGCTCCGCAATCGCTTCGGGAGCACGCGCTGAACGTCCGATAATTCCAAGCCGCAGCAGCACCAGCAGCAGCGCAATCCCCGGCAGCACCAGCGCCGCAGTGAACGCGTAGAACCCCGGCCAGCCAACCGCGTCGGCGATATAGCCCGACGGCGTCGTCAGGAACGTCCGCCCGATCGAGGCGAGGCTCGACAGCAGCGCGTACTGTGTCGCGGTGTAGGCCAGGTTCGACAGCCCCGACAGATATGTCGCGAAAATCGTCAGCCCGACGCCGCTCGAGAAGTTCTCCGCGCCGACCGCCAGCCCGAGCAGCGCCCGGCTGTGCGGCTGCGTCGCCAGCGCCGCGAACCCCAAGTTGGTCACGCACATCAACAGGCTCGTCGCAACCAGCGCACGCGCCATGCCGAGGCGGGCCAGCAGCGGCGCGCCGCATGCGGTCCCGACGATCAGCGCCCAGAAGCCGACGAGCTTGTTCGCCGCGATGTAGTCGGTGTCCGAATAGCCGAGCTCGACGATCATCGGGTTGAGCATGACCTGCCCCATCGCGTCGCCGAGCTTGTAGACGACGATCCACACGAGGATCAGCACCGCGCCGCGTCGCGACAGGAACTCGGCGAACGGCGCAAGCACGGTGGTGCGGAACCAGTCGGCTCCGCGCCGCTGCGCCGAGGCAGCGCGGCTTGCGGCCTCGTGCAGCCCCGGCCCCGACAGCAACGCCGCGACCGCGCCGGGCAGCACGCACAGCGCCGTCAACGCATAAGCCGGTCCCCACCCCAGCGCCGCGCCCTGCCCCGAGGCGAGCCAGACCGTGCCTGCGCCCGCGATCAGGTTGCCGACGCGGTAGCCGAACTGGTTCATCGCGGTGCCGTGCGCCAGTTCGGCATCGGGCAGCAGCTCGATGCGGTATGCGTCGATGACGATGTCCTGCGTCGCCGACAGGAACGCGACGACGATGGCGGCAACTGCAAACCGCGCGAGATGCGCTACAGGATTGCTGAAGCCGAGTGCCACCACGGCGACCGCCAGCAGCGCCTGCACGACGAACAGCCACGCCCGCCGCTGCCCGGCCAGCGCCGCCAGCCCGGGCAGACGGATGCGGTCGATCAGCGGGGCCCACAGGAACTTCAGCGTATAAGGCGTTGTCAGCCCGACCGCGAAGCCGATGGTCTTCTTGTCGATGCCGACCCGGCTGAGCCAGAACGTCATCGTCGCCAGCAGCAGCGTCAATGGAAACCCGCTCGAGATGCCGAGTGCGAAAGCGGCAAGCGGGCGCGGGCGGAAGTAAAGGCGGATCGCGCCGAAGCTGGTCATGGCGTGTACTGTAACGAGCACGGCGGCGGTGTCACGGCTGATGCGAGACGCCGGGGAGGATTGTTGCCGCCGCTCGCCTCGCTTATGCTCCGCCCCATGGACCTGCACGTGCCGTCCCGCCGCCCGACGCCCGGTCAGCTCGCGCTGGCGCAGGGTATCGCGACGCCGCGCGACGCTACCGGCGCGGTCACCTCGACGCTGCCTGCCAGCAACTACACTGACCCGCAGCGCTACGCCGCCGAGCGCGCGCTGTTCGCAACCATGCCGGTGCCGCTCGCGCCGTCGGCGCTGCTGCCGTCGCGCAATACCAGTGTCACCCACGACGGCTTCGATGTCCCAGTGCTGCTGACGCGCGACAGCAGCGGCAAGCTGCGCGCCTTTCTGAACGTCTGCCGTCACCGCGGCACGCGGCTCGTCGAGGCAAGCGAGCCGGTCGAGGCGCCGCGACTGGTCTGCCCCTACCACGCGTGGAGCTATGCGCTCGACGGGCGGCTTACCGGCGTGCCGCGGCCCGAGGTCTTCCCAGGACTCGAGAAGGGCGCGTACGGGCTCGTCGAGCTACCCTCATGCGAGGCGGGCGGGCTGATCTGGGCCGGGCTCGACCCGGCGCGCAGCTATGACTTCAGCTTCGCCGCCGGGCCGCTCGCCGCCGATTTCGACGCGCTCGGGCTCAGCGAGCAGCATCTGTACGCGCGCGCGACTCACATCGTCGCGGCGAACTGGAAGCTGATCATGGACGCGTTCCTCGAAAGCTACCATGTCGTCCGGCTGCACGCCGCGACCATCGGTCCCTATTTCCAGGACGGCATCACCACCGGCGACCTGATCGGCTTGCACGCGCGGTCAGCGGTCGGGCGCGCCGCAGGTCTCGAAGCCGTCGACTGGGACGATTGGGCCGCGGTCCGCCGCACGGTGACCTTCGCCTATCAACTGGTGCCCGGCACGATCATCATCGCCTCGCCCGACTATTTCAACATCATGACGCTGATGCCCCAAGGCGTCGACTTCACGATCGTCGAGGACTTCATGCTGATCCCCGCCGCGCCCGCGACGCCGAAGGCCGAGGCGCATTGGGCGAAGAGCTGGGCGCTGCTCGATCAGGGCGTGTTCGCCGGCGAAGATTTCCGCGCGGCTCAGTTGGGGCAGCAGGGTCTGCAGTCCGGCGCGGTCGAGCACATCCTGCTCGGCGGGCTCGAGCAGGGGATCGCGCGGTTTCATGCGACGATCGAGGCGTTGATCGCAGGGTAAGTCTTACTTTCTGCTCCCCTCCCTAAAGGGGAGAGGGGCAGAAAATATAGAGACTTCCCCAAGAACGTTGGGACGCCGTAGGGCATCACGAAAGCACGTCCCTCCCCAACCCTCTTCCACAGCAGCGAGAGGGCTAGAAAGCATCACATGGGCAAGCGCCTGACCAAATACATCCTGATCGCGCTCGCCCTCGGCCTGATTACGGGCTGGGCCATCCACGCGTTCGCCGCCAGTCCCGCACAGGCGAAGGACATCGCCGGTTACCTCGGCATCGTCACCGAGGTGTTCCTGCGGCTCATCAAGATGATCATCGCGCCGCTGGTGCTCGCGACTTTGGTCACCGGCATCGCGCATATGGGCGCGGGTGCCTCGATCGGGCGGATGTTCGGGCGCACCATCGGCTGGTTTCTCGCGGCGTCGCTGGTATCGCTGGCGCTGGGTCTGGTGCTCGTCAACCTGCTCGCGCCGGGCGAGGGCGTCGGGCTGGCGCTGCCCGCCGCCGATGCGGCGTCGGGGGTGGCGAAGACCGCGTTCAACCTCAAGGACTTTGTCGCGCACCTTGTGCCGAGTTCGATCTTCGATGCGATGGCGCACAACGAAGTGCTGCAGATCGTCGTGTTTTCGGTGTTCGCCGGGGTCGGGCTGATCGCCATCGGCGAGGCCGGCGCGCCGATCGTCCGCGGGCTCGACGCGCTCGCGACGCTGATGCTGCGGATTACGGGCTATGTCATGTACGCCGCCCCGCCTGCGGTGTTCGCCGCCGTCGCAGGCGCTATCGCGGTGCAGGGGCTCGGCATCCTGATCACCTACGGCAAGTTCATGGGCGGCTTTTACCTCGCGCTGCTAATCCTGTGGGGGCTTCTGCTCGGCGCGGGCGCGGCGGTAATCGGGGTGCCGCGCATCCGGCGGCTGGTGAGCGAGATCCGCGAGCCGTTTCTGCTGACCTTTGCCACCGCGAGCTCGGAGGCTGCCTATCCCAAGATGCTCGACGCGCTCGAGCGCTTCGGTATCGCGCCGCGGATCGCCAGCTTCGTGCTGCCGCTCGGCTATTCGTTCAACCTCGACGGCTCGATGATGTACTGCACCTTTGCGTCGCTGTTCATCGCGCAGGCGTACGGCATACACCTAAGCGCCGGCCAGCAGATCACCATGCTGCTGATGCTGCTGGTGACCTCGAAGGGCATTGCCGGGGTGCCGCGCGCCTCGCTCGTGGTGATCGCGGCGACGCTGCCGTTCTTCAACATTCCCGAAGGCGGGCTGCTGCTGATCCTCGCGGTCGACCACTTCCTCGACATGGGGCGCAGCGCGACAAATGTCGTGGGCAATGCGGTGGCCGCGGCGGTGATCGCGACGTGGGAGGGCGCGCTCGGGGACGCGCCGGCGAGTGTGCCTGAGAGCGGGGCCGCTGCTACAGTCCTCACGCGAGCTTAGGCAAAGCCATCAAACTCACCCCGCTGCCCCAGCGCAAGCTGGGGCCCATTTCGGGCAGGGCAGCCGCTCGCCCGACGGTGGCCCCAGCTTGCGCTGGGGCGGCGGGATGGAGTTTGGCAGCAAGCCGGCCGACGTCCGCAGCGCCCCTAGTGCAGCCGCCGCTTGAGTTCGCTGATCGCCGCACTCGTCAGCCGGGCCTGCTCGGAGGCGTCCGAGCCTTCGGTGATCAGGCGGCGAGCGGCTGCCGTGGCGATGTCGACCGCGTGCGCGCGGACCTCGGCCTCGGCAGCGCGGGTAGCCGCCGCGATTTTGGTCTCGGCCATGCGGGTGCGGCGGACGATGCTCGCCTCGGCCTGCGCGTGCGCGTCAGCAACAATGTTCGCCGCCTCGTGGCGCGCGCCGTTGAGAATCCCCTCGGCATCGTGCGCGGCGGTGGCGGCCTTCGCCTGATAGCCTGCGAGCAGCGCCTCGGCATCGGCGCGCAGGCGTTTGGCCTCGTCGAGTTCGGCGCGGATCTTGATCGTGCGGGCGTCGAGCGCGCCGGCGATCAGGCGCGGCACCTTGAGGTACAGCAGCACCGCGATGAAGATCAGGAACGACAGCGCGACGAAGCTCTCGCCGTTGATGCCGAGCCAGCTTTCGGGCGTGTGCTTCTTCACCGGCGCGGCGGTGCCGGTCTGCGCGTCGCGCCCCAGCGGCGTGATCGAGGTCGTGCCTGAAGCTACCATCTATCCTCTCACGCGGCCACGGCAGCGACGGTCGCGGCGACTTGCGCCGGGGCTGGACGTCGGCCGGTCAGCCGCTCGACGATGTCGCCGGTCGCTTCCTCCGCCACGGGGCGCAGGTTGGCCAGCGCCGCGATACGGGCCGTCTCGATCTCGACATCGGACTTTGCCGACTGCGCCGCGAGCTCGCCGTCGATGACTTTCAGCCGCGCCGCGGTCTCGGCTGCTGCCGCGCTTGCCGCGTCACCCGCCAGCTTGACCGCATGCGCGCGCGCCGTCGCCAGCGTCGCTTCGTAGCCGGCGATCACCGTCGCGGCCTGCTCCTTCGCGGCTTCGGCGCGGGTCAGGTCGCCGCCGATAACGCCGGCGCGGTTGGTCTCGACCGCGGCGACCCTGGGCAACGCCGCGCGCACGACGAGGAACAGCATCCCGAAGATCAGGATCAGCCACGCGATCTGCGGGATGAAAACGTGCGGGTCGAATTGCGGCATCGGACGCTCCGTTCAGCAGCCGAAGCTCAGACGACGAACAGCAGGATCAGCGCGACGAGGAACGAGAAGATGCCGAGCGCTTCGGTCACCGCGAAGCCGAACAGCAGGTTCGGGCGCTGCGAGTTGGCGGCGGCCGGGTTGCGGAGCGCCCCCTGCAGGAACATGCCGAAGATGATGCCGACGCCGAGTGCGGCGAGGCCCATGCCGAAGGTGGCGATGCCCGCGCCGATCAGCTTGGCTGCGTTTGCGTCCATGAAAAGTCCCTTTGATTGATGCGGAAGTCAGTGCGGAAGATTGATCGAGTCGTTGAGATACACACAGGTCAGCAGCGCGAAGACATACGCCTGCACCACCGAAACCAGCAGTTCGAGCGCGAACAGCGCGACGTTCATGAACAACGGCAGGATGCCGAGCAAGGTAAAAAGCCCGCCCGCCACGCCGAGGCTGATGATGAAGCCGGCAAATACCTGCAGCAGGATATGTCCAGCGGTCATGTTGGCGAACAGACGAACGGCAAGCGTCAGCGGCCGCGACAGATACGAGATGAACTCGATCAGCACAATTAGCGGCAGCAGCACGATCGGCGTCTGCGGCGGCACGAACAGCGAGAAGAACTTCAACCCATGACGCGCGAAACCGATCAGCAGGCACAGCGCAAAGATGAACAGCGCGAACGCCGCCGTCACCGCGAGATGACTGGTCACGGTGAACGCGAACGGCAGCAGCCCGAGCAGGTTGGCAAACAGGATGAAGATGAACAGCGAGAAGATGAACGGCACATAGGCCAGCCCGTTCGGGCCGATATTCTCCTGCACCATGCCGGTGACGAACTCGTGCAGCGTCTCGACCGCGCCCTGCCAGCGCCCCGGCACCAGCGTCGCCCGGCGCATCCCGAAGGTCAGGAACGCCCACACCAGCCCGAGCGTGATGACCATGAACAACGACGCGTTGGTAAACGACAGGTTGTATCCGCCGGCGTTGAACGGCACCATCGGGTGGACTTCGAACTGTTCGAGCGGACCTGCAGCCACGATCAATCTTCCTCTTCGCGCACCGATGGAGGCACCGGCTGCGCGTTGACTTGCCGCTGCTCGGCATTGACGCCGCGCATCAGGTTCATGAAACCCGCCGCGAGCCCGAGCAGCAGGAACAGCAGCGCCAGCCACGGCTTGGTGCCGAGCCAGCGGTCGAGCTGCCAGCCGATGAAGCCGCCGACCACCACGCCCGCGACGATCTCGACCGCATAACGCGACCCCGACGCCAACGCCGACCCGGCCACCTTCATCGGTGCCTGTGACCCACGCGCCGCCGCCAGGCGAGCCTCGATCGCGTCGAGTTCGTCGGAGGGTCGTTCGGACAAGCGCGGACCTTGTTGATGAAAGTGGCAGCGGTGCCCAGCGACGCCACAGGCCCCGGCTGGCCAGAGGCCGGTCGGAGCACGGTGGCTTTAAGGGCGCGGGGGCGCGGGTGTCAACTGTTCGGGCTGGCGTCGTCGCTCAACTGGATACCACAAACGCACAAACCTGCGCGTGATGGCCAAAGCCTGAACCCGCTGCCCCAGCGCAAGCTGGGGCCCATCTTCGGGCAGGACTGCCTCTCGGTCGATGGTGGGCCCCAGCTTGCGCTGGGGCAGCGGATGACGTTGATAGTTCTTTGCACACCAAGCCTTTGCCGCGGCCAAGTACAAATCTCGTGCAGCCGCTACCCGTCCCGCGCTACCCAGCCGCCACTTCGCTTTAAGGGCCCAGCCATGACCAACCCGCTCTTCCGCCCCTTCGCCCTCGGCAACCTGCACCTTCCCAATCGCATCGTCATGGCCCCGATGACGCGCTCGTTCTCGCCCGGCGGCGTGCCGGGCGACGACGTCGCGGCTTATTACAAGCGTCGCGCCGAGGGCCAGGTCGGGCTGATTGTCACCGAGGGCACCGTCGTCGACCGGCGCGGCGCGTCGAACGATCCGCGCGTGCCGCACTTCTACGGCGACGCCGCGCTCGCCGGCTGGGGCAAGGTCGCCGGCACCGTTCACGCCGCGCACGGCCGCATCGCGCCGCAGCTGTGGCACGTCGGCGGCATGAACAACGCGATGCTGCCCGATCACCCGCATGCCGCCGAGGGCCCGTCGGGGCTGCTCCGCCCCGGCAAGGCGTACGGCGAGGCAATGAGCGAGAGCGACATCGCCGACACTATCGCGGCGTTCGCACGCGCCGCCGCCGACGCCAAGCGGCTCGGCTTCGATGCGGTCGAGCTGCACGGCGCGCACGGCTATCTCATCGACCAGTTCTTCTGGGACGGCACCAATACCCGAGACGACGTGTGGAACGGCGGCAGCTTGCCCGAGCGCGCGCGCTTCGCGGCCGAAATCCTGCGTGCCGTGCGCGCCGCGGTCGGACCGGATTTCCCGGTCATCATCCGGCTGTCGCAGTGGAAGCAGCAGGATTTCACCGTGCAACTTGCGCCGACCCCCGCCGCATTGGAGGCGTGGCTGACGCCGCTCGCCGATGCCGGGGCGGACGTGTTTCACTGCTCGCAGCGGCGTTTCTGGGAGCCCGAGTTCGCCGATACGGCCGAGGACTCGGACCTGAACTTCGCCGGGTGGGCGAAGAAGCTGACCGGAAAGCCGACGATCACCGTCGGCTCGGTCGGGCTCAGCGGCGAGTTCATCGCAGGGTTTGGCGGCGAAGGCTCGCAACCTGCCTCGCTCGACAAGCTGCTCGAACGGCTGGCGCGCGACGAGTTCGACCTCGTCGCGGTCGGCCGCGCGCTGATCGTGGACCCCGACTGGGTCGAGAAGGTGCGCGATGCGCGATTCGACGAGCTGCGCGATTTCGACCTTGGTGTGAGGTCGCACTGAACGTCTGACCTGACACCCATCCTCAAATTAACCCGCTGCCCCAGCGCAAGCTGGGGCCCATTGTCGAGCGAGCGGCAGCCCTGCCCGGAGATGGGCCCCAGCTTGCGCTGGGGCGGCGGGTTATGTTGGACGGGTCGCTGCCGGTCGTCTTCGGGTCAGGCCAGCCCGCCTCTACTCGACTGCCCCCA
>CAXTTR010000097.1:0-9178 GCA_964247215.1 uncultured Sphingomonadaceae bacterium | reverse complement strand
CGGTGTCCTACTTCATCGTTGGAATGACAAAGCTGCTGTCGCTCACCGCCACGCCCGCTTCCAAACTCGGCCAGCGCTGTGTCACGGTCTTGATCTTGGTGTAGAAGCGCACGCCCTCCGGCCCGTGGACGTTGGTGTCGCCGAATGCAGAGCGCTTCCAGCCGCCGAAGGTGTGATAGGCGACCGGCACCGGGATCGGCACGTTGATGCCGACCATGCCGACCTCGACACGGGCGGCGAACTCGCGCGCGGCAGGGCCGTTGCGGGTGAAGATCGCGACGCCGTTGCCATACTGGTGCTTGCTCGGCAGCGATAGCGCCTCCTCGAACGTGTCGGCACGGACCATTTGCAGCACCGGGCCGAAGATCTCGTCCTGGTACGACTGCATCGCGGGTTTGACGTGATCGAACAAAGTCGGGCCGACGAAGAAGCCGTCCTCGTGACCCTGCAGGCTGAAGCCGCGCCCGTCGACGACGAGCTCGGCCCCCTCGTCCACGCCCATGCCGATGTAATGCTCGATACGCGCCTTGTGCGCCGCACTGACCACCGGGCCGTAGTGCGCGTCCTTGTCGGTCGAGACGCCGAGCCGCAGCTTGGCGATTTCGGGCAACAGCGCCTCGCGCAAGCCATCGGCGGTGTTGGCACCGACGGGCACCACCACCGGCAACGCCATGCAGCGCTCGCCCGCGCTCCCAAACGCCGCGCCGACCAGATCGGCGACGGTCTGCCCCATGTCGGCATCGGGCAGCACGACCGCGTGGTTCTTCGCCCCGCCCATCGCCTGGACGCGCTTGTGGTTCGCGGTGCCGCGTGAGTAGACGTAATGAGCGATATCGCTACTGCCGACGAAGCTGACCGCGCGGATCAGCGGCGAATCGAGGATGGCGTCGACCGCCTCCTTGTCGCCGTGCACGACATTGAGCACGCCCGGCGGCAGCCCGGCTTCGAGCATCAGTTCGCCGAGGCGCACCGGCAACGACGGATCGCGCTCGCTGGGCTTGAGGATGAAGGCGTTGCCACAGGCGATGGCGACGCCGAACATCCACATCGGGATCATCGCCGGAAAGTTGAACGGCGTGATCCCGGCTACGACGCCAAGCGGCTGCCGCATCGAATAGACGTCGATGCCCGGCCCGGCACCCTGCGTGTACTCGCCCTTGAGCAGGTGCGGGATGCCGCAGCTGAACTCGATGACCTCGAGCCCGCGCTGGATGTCGCCGCGGCTGTCCGCGACAACCTTGCCGTGCTCCGACGACAGCAGCTCGGCGAGGCTGCTCATCTCGGCCTCGACCAGCCGCTTGAAGTCGAACATCACGCGCGCCCGCCGCTGCGGATTGGTCGCCGCCCAGCCGACCTGTGCCGCCGCGGCATTGGCGATCGCGGCGTCCATGCCGGCGGTGCTGGCGAGCGCGACACGCGCCTGAACCTGCCCGGTATTTGGGTCGAACACGTCGGCAAAACGCCCGCCTGAGCCTGGTGTCGACGCGCCGCCAATCAGGTGTTCGATATTACGCACGGACGATCTCCCGGCCGGTCTGGCCGCCGGCGATGATGCTATCTGTCACAAGCGGGTGAGTTCGCGCAACTGGCGAAAGCGAGCGGGTGACCTAATTAAGCTGTATCGTCGCTACCGTGACGCTGTCGCCACCGGCGGGCGCCAGTCGCCGCCGATGGCTTGCGCCAGCGCCACCGTCGCGAGCTGACGGTCGCGGAGCGCGGCGACCAGCGTCAGCCGCTCATTGAGTGCCGCGGTCTGCAGCGTGATGACGTCGGTGAACGCCACCAGCCCGGCCTTGTATTGATTGAGCGCGATCGCTTCGGCCTGGTCGGCGGCGGTCGAGGCTTGGCGGCGCAGCACCGTCTCACGGTCGAGCACGTCGACCGCGGCGAGCTGATTCTCAACCTCGCCGAACGCGGTCAGCGCGGTCTGCCGGTAGTTGGCGACGGTCTGCGCATAGACCGCACGCGCCTGCGCGACGCGCGCCCGCGTCGCGCCGAAGTCGAGCAAAGTCTGCGCCGCCGAGGCCCCGAACGACCAGAAGTTCGACGCCGCGCTGAACAGGCTGCCGAGCCCGCCCCCCGACAGGGTGTCCGAGCCGCTCAGCGACAGCGACGGGAAATAACCCGCGGTCTGGACGCCGATCTGCGCGTTGGCGGCAGCGATACGCCGTTCGGCGGCGGCGATATCGGGGCGGCGCTCGGTCAATGTTGCGGGCAGCACCGCGGGGATCACGGGGTTGACCGGCCGCCATTCGGCGACGCTCACGGCGAAGCCCGATGGATTGCGCCCGACGAGCACCGCGATGGCGTTTTCATACACGGCGCGCTGGCGGGCGAGATCGACGGCGTTGGCCTGCGCGTTGAACAGCTGCGACTGCGCCTGAACAAGATCGGCGCGCGCCGAGACGCCGGCGGTGTAGCGATTCTGGGTGATCTGCAACGCGCGTTGATAGGCGGTGACGGTTTCGGCGTAGAGCTTGGCTTGGGCATCGAGGCTACGCAGGTCGAAGTAGTCGGTCGCGAGATCACTTTGTGCGACAAGCGTCACGTTGCCGAGGTCGGCGGCGCTGGCGGCTTCGCTGGCGCGCGCGCTTTCAATGCCACGGCGGACGCGGCCGAATAGGTCGGGCGCCCAGCTGGCGCTGACACCGAGGGTAAGCCGCGTCGCGCCGCCGCCGGTGATGACGGTGGTGCCGGTGCCGTTTCCGACGGTGCCGTTACCCGTGCCGGTCGTGCCGGTTCCGACAGTGCCGGTTCCGGTCGTGCCCGTACCGGTCACACCGGTACCGCCGATGACCGTCGAGCCGCCGCCGCTGTTGCGTGTCGCCCCCGCGCTGATACCGACCGTCGGAAATAGCGCGGCGCGGTTTTCGCGCACGACCGCCTGCGCCTGCTCGACTGCGGCGATGGCGGCGGCGACGTTCTGGTTGTTGGCGGCGACCTGCGCTTCGAGGTCATCGAGCACCGGGTCGTTGAACTGCGTCCACCACGCGGCGCGCGGCCGGTCGTCGGCGGGCTGTGCGGGCAGCCAGCCAGGCGCGGCTTTCCACGCCGACGTCGCGACCGTCGCGACCGGGCGGTGGTAGTTCGGGCCGACGGTGCAGCCAGCAAGCAAGGCTAGGGCCAGGCTCGATTTCAATTTAGTTGAAGCTGACCCAAGTCGTCCCGCTGCCCCAGCGCAAGCTGGGGTCCACGACCGGGCGCGATACTGCCCAGTCGTGGACCCCAGCTTGCGCTGGGGAGGCGAGCAAGATTGCTGCTTCAGCCGAACTGCAATCAACGTCAGCGACCGCTGCATTCTATCGCGCATAAACTTCCTTCAGGCCGGCTGCGCGTGGCGCGCCAGTTGCGCTTCGCTTGTCCCGCGGCGGCGGAAGCGGTCGAGCGCCAGATACACCGCGGGCGTCGTCAGCAGCGTCAGCGCCTGGCTGGCCAGCAGCCCGCCGACGATGGCGATGCCGAGCGGCTGGCGCAATTCGGAGCCCTCGCCGAAGCCGATTGCCAGCGGCACCGCACCGAGCAGCGCCGCCAGCGTCGTCATGATGATCGGCCGGAAGCGGCGCAGCGAAGCTTCGCGGATCGCCTCGCGCGGGGTCATGCCCCCCGAGCGCTCGGCCTCGAGCGCGAAGTCGATGATCAGGATGGCGTTTTTCTTGACGATGCCGATCAGCAGGATGACGCCGATCAGCGCGATGATGTCGAACTGCATCCCCGCCAGCATAAGCGCGATAACCGCGCCGACGCCCGCCGCGGGCAGCGTCGACAGCACCGTCAGCGGGTGGATCAGGCTTTCGTAGAGGATACCGAGGACGAGGTAGATGACGACCAGCGCTGCCAGCACCAGCAGCGGCGTCGAGGCGTTCGATTGCTCGAAGACCTTGGCCGTGCCGGCGAAATTACCGACGACCGATCCTGGCAGGTGGATGTCCGCCGTTGCGGCAGCGATCGCCGCCTTGGCGTCGCTCAGGCTCTTGCCGGGTGCCAGGTTGAAGCTGATCGTCGCGGCGGGCGAGGCATCCTGGTGGTTGACCGAGGTCGCCGCGGGGCGGTCGCGGAAGCGCGCGAAGGTGGCCAGCGGGACCATCGTCGTGGCTGCGGTGCTGAGCACGCTGCCGGTCGACGCCGCACCTGCCTGCCCTGCGCTGCCGCCGGGAACCGGAACCGCCTGCCCCGAGGCCAATGCCGCGAGCGGGTTCGCCGTCGCCGCGCTGCCTGCCGGCACATCGGCCGCATTGATCGACGCGGTCGCGTTCGCGGCAGCGCTTGCCGGGCTGCGCGACGGTACATAGACGCCGTTCAGCACGTCAGGCGAGTACGCGAACTCGGGCGCGACTTCCATGACGACGTGGTACTGGTTGAGCGCGCGGTAGATCGTCGACACCTGCCGCTGACCGAAAGCGTCGTAAAGTGCGTTGTCGACGTCGCGCGCGGTGACGCCGAGCCGCCCGGCGGTAGCGTGGTCGATGTCGACATAGGTCTCGACACCGCTCAGCTGCTGGTCGCTGTCGAGGTCGGTCAGGCGGCCGTCGGCCTTGAGCGCCTGCACCAGCCGCGCCGTGCTGGTCGCCAGCAGCGCGCCGTCATCGCTCTTGAGCGTGTACTGGTACTGTGCATTGCCCTGCCTCCCGCCGACGCGGACGTCCTGCACCGGCTGGAAGAACGTCGCCGCACCGGTGATGCGCCCGAGCTTGGGCCGCAGCCGCTTGATCACGTCGAGCGAGTTGTCGGTGCGCTGGCTTTTGGGCTTGAGCGAGACAAGGACGAAACCGCCGCCCGCCCGGCTGCCGCCGGTAAAGCCGATCACCGTTGCAACCGCCGGGTCATGCGTGATCGTGCCGATGATCTGGCCGAGCTTGCCGCGCAGCGCCTGAAAGCTGATGCTCTGGTCGGTCCGCAGTCCGCCCTGCAGCTCGCCGGTATCCTGCTGCGGAAAGAAGCCCTTGGGCACGGCGACGTACAGCCAGACGTTGAACGCCAGCGTCGTGCCGAGGATCAGCAGCACCAGACCGACATTGCCGAGCGACCAGTCGAGCGCCTTGGCATAACCGCGCTCGACCCGTCCGAACTGCCGGTCGAACCAGCGAGGACGCCGGATTTCACTGCGCGGCTTGAGCAGCAGCGCGCTGATCATCGGCGTCGCGGTCAGCGACAGCACCAGCGAGATGATCACCGACACCGACAAGGTGATCGCGAATTCGCGGAACAGCCGCCCGACGAGCCCGCCCATGAACAGCAGCGGGATAAACACCGCGACGAGGCTGATCGAGATCGACAGCACGGTGAAGCCGACCTCGCCCGCGCCGCGCAGCGCCGCATCGATCGGCCTCATGCCCTCCTCGATATGGCGGCTGATGTTTTCGAGCACCACGATCGCGTCGTCGACGACGAAGCCGGTCGCCACCGTCAGCGCCATCAGCGACAAATTGTTGAGGCTGAAGCCGAGCAGGTACATCACCGCCAGCGTGCCGGTGAGCGACGCGACGACGGCGACGGCGGGGACCACGGTAGCGCGCCACGAGCCGAGAAAGATGCTGACCACCGCGACCACCAGCAGCGTCGCGATCAGCAGGGTTACTTCGACCTCGGCGAGCGAGGCGCGGATCGTCGTCGTGCGGTCGGAGACGAGCTGAAGCTGGACGTCGGCGGGCAATGCCGAACGCAGTGCGGGTAATGTCTTTTTCACCCCGTCGACGGTGGCGATGATGTTCGCCCCCGGTTGACGGCTGATCAGCGCGACGACGGCGGGCTTGCCGTTGAACAGCCCCGTCGTGCGCGTGTCCTCGACCGAGTCGGTGACGCTGGCAACGTCCGCGAGCCGCACCGGCGCGCCGTTCCGGAACGCGATCGGCAGGTCGCGGTAGTCGGCCGCCTTGATGCCCTGGTCGTTGGTGTAAACCTGCAGCCGCAAGCCGCCGCCCTCGAGCGCGCCTTTGGGACGGTTGGCGTTCGACGCCTGGATCGCGGCGCGGACGTCTTCGAGCGCGATCCCGTAGGCGCTCAGCTGCGCCGGGTTGAGGTCGACGCGTACGGCGGGCAGCGAGCCGCCGCCGAGTTCGACATCGCCGACGCCCTCGACCTGGAGCAGCTGCTGCTGCAGCGTCGTCGCTACCGCGTCGTAGATCTGCCCCGGCGAGCGCGTCTTCGAGGTCAGCGCGAGGATCATGATCGGCGCGTCGGCGGGGTTCACTTTCCGGTAGGTCGGGTTCGAGCGCAGCGTCGACGGCAGGTCGGCGCGCGCCGCGTTGATCGCCGCCTGCACGTCGCGCGCCGCGCCATCGATGTTGCGGCCAAGATTGAACTGCAGCGTGATCCGCGTGCTGCCGAGCCCGCTCTGCGAGGTCATCTCGGTGACGTCGGCGATCGTGCCCAAGCGGCGTTCGAGCGGCGTCGCGACGCTCGATCCCATCGTATCGGGGCTGGCCCCGGGCAGGTTCGCCTGCACCGATATCGTCGGAAAGTCGACCTGCGGCAGCGGCGACACCGGCAGCTCGAAGAACGCCGCTATGCCGGCGATCAGCAGGCCGATCACCAGCAGCATCGTGCCGATCGGGCGGCGGATGAAGGGCGCCGACAGGTTCATTCGGCGGGTACGGGCACGGCTTGCTGACGGTTGCCGAAGCGCTCGCCGAGCCGGTCGAAGGCGAGGTAGATCACCGGCGTCGTGAACAATGTCAGCACCTGGCTGACGATCAGCCCGGCGACGATGGCAATGCCGAGCGGGGCTCGCAGCTCCGAGCCGTTGCCGTGCCCAAGCATCAGCGGCAGCGCGCCGAAGATCGCCGCCAGCGTCGTCATCAGGATGGGCCGGAAGCGCAGCACCGCCGCCTGGCGGATCGCGGCCTCGGGGGCCATGCCGTGATTGCGCTCGGCATCAAGCGCGAAGTCAATCATCATCATGGCGTTCTTCTTGACGATGCCGATCAGCAGGACGAGCCCGATGATGCCGATGACGCCCAAATCGTTGCCGGTGATCCACAGCCCGAGCAGCGCGCCGAACCCCGCCGACGGTAGCGTCGACAATATCGTCACCGGGTGTACCCAGCTTTCGTACAGCACGCCGAGCACGATATAGACGCAGACGACAGCGGCGAGGATCAGCCACAGCTGGTTGCCGAGCGCACTGCGGAACGAGTCCGCCGCGCCGAGGAAGGTGATCGAGAGCGTCGGCGGCAGGCCGGCTTTGGCGACATCGGCGGTGATCGCATCGACCCCGGTACCGAGCGCGATGCCGGGCGCGAGATCGAAGCCGATGGTAGCGGCCGGGAACTGCGCGACGCGGTTGACCGCCAGCGGGGCCTCGGTCTGGGTGATCGTCGCGAACGTCCCGAGCGGCACCGGCGCACCCGACCCCGACGGCACGTAGAAGCGCGACAGCGTATCGCCGCTGGTCAGCAGGCCGGGCGTCGCTTCGAGGATGACGCGGTACTGGTTCGACTGGGTGAAGATCGTCGAGATAATGCGCTGGCCGAAGGCGTCGTACAGCGCTTCGTCGACCGCGCTCGCGGTGACGCCGACGCGCGCGGCGGCCGAGCGGTCGATGGCAATGTTGAGCGCCGGGCCGGCCGCGTCGCCGTCGGCGATGACGTTGCGCAACTGCGGCAGCTTGTGCAGCCGGTTGGCGATGACGTGCGACCACTGCGCGACCTGCGCGGCGTCGCTGCCGCCGAGCGACATGCGAAACTGCGTCGGGCCGGTTTCGGACTCGATCGTCAGATCCTGCACCGGCTGGAGGTATAAAGTCGCGCCCGCAACGTCGTAAGCACGGTTGATCAGCCGCGCCATGATCGTTGCCTGATCGGCGCTGCGCGCGCCCTTCGGCTTGAGATTGATCGACAGCCGCCCCGAGTTGAGCGTCGCATTCTGCCGGTCGACACCGATGAACGCGCTCAGCGATTCGACATCGGGATCGCGCAGCAGCGCGTCGGCGACCTGCTGCTGGACCTCGCCGACGCGTGCGAACGAGGCGCTCGGGTCGGTCCGCAGGACGCCCTGCAACTGCCCGGTATCCTGCACCGGGAACAGCCCCTTGGGGATGACGATGTACATCGCCACCGTCAGCATCAGCGTCACCAGCGCGACCAGCAGAGTCAGCCCCTGCCGCGCCAGTACCCAGCCGAGCGCGGCGTCGTAGCGGTCGAGCAGCCGCTGGAACAGCCGCTTGCTGCGCGCCGCGAAGCTGTGCTCGGCCGCGTCGCTCTCGGCCTTGAGCAGCCGCGCCGACAGCATCGGCACCAAAGTCAGCGCGACGATCGACGAGATCACGATCGTCACCGCCAGCGTCACGGCGAACTCGCGGAACAGCCGCCCGACGACGTCGCCCATGAACAGCAGCGGGATCAGCACGGCAATCAGCGACACCGTCAGCGAGATGATCGTGAAGCCGATCTGCCGCGCGCCTTCGAGCGCCGCCTGGAACGCCGGGCGGCCGTCCTCGCGGAAGCGGCTGATGTTTTCGATGACGACGATCGCGTCGTCGACGACGAAGCCGCTCGCCACCGTCATCGCCATCAGCGTCAGGTTGTTGAGGCTGTAGCCGAGCAGGTACATCACCCCGCAGGTGCCGATGATCGACAGCGGCACCGAGACGCCCGCGATCAGCGTCGCCTCGAGCGAGCCGAGGAACAGGAAGATCACCAGCACGACGAGCGCCACCGCGAGCACCAGCTCGAACTCGACATCGGCGACCGAGGCGCGGATGCCGGTGGTGCGGTCGGCGAGCAACGTCACGTGCACGTCGGCGGGCAGCTGCGCCTGCAGGTCGGGCAGCCGCGCCTTGACCTGATCGACGGTGCCGATGACGTTCGCCCCCGGCTGGCGCTGGATGTCGACGATGATCGCCGGCGTCCGGTTCATCCACGCCGACAGCCGGTTGTTCTCCGCCCCGTCGGCGATCGTCGCCACATCGGACAGGCGTACGGGCGCGTTGTTGCGATACGCCACGACGAGGTCGCCGTAATCCTGCGCGGTCGCCAGCTGATCATTGGCGTTGATCGCATACGCCCGCGTCGGCCCGTCGAAGCTGCCCTTCGCGGCATTGGCGTTGGCATTGGCGATGGTCGTTCGCAGCTGCTCCATCGACAGCCCGAACGACGCCAGCTGGACGGTGTTGACCTGGATCCGCACTGCCGGGCGCTGGCCGCCCGACAGCGATACCAGCCCGACGCCCGCGACCTGCGAC
>CAXTTR010000096.1:0-9257 GCA_964247215.1 uncultured Sphingomonadaceae bacterium | reverse complement strand
TCTGACGTTAACATAAAGTTAAGCTTATTTCACCTCTGTTTCGATCTGGTGTGATGTTGGTCACAGGGCATGGATGCGCTTCATCGATGCGGCCTGAGCAGGAAGCTGGCGCCCTCTTGACCACCGCTCGCCGCGGTAGACGAGAGCCAACCACACGACTTCCTGACCGCGCACAGCTATGCGCCGTTCGCCCAATTGGCATTCTCGGCACTATACATTGCTAACGGCTACCGCGAGTTGATGCAGCGTAGCGGGGCGTTTGACCTTAGCCGCATCCAGGGCGGCATCCTGTCCTAACGGCTTACTTGAACACAGTCGCCGAGCCGCCGCGGCGCAGGGCGCGCCAGACACGATCGGGGAGCCCAACCCGCGCCGCAGTACGCGCCAGAAACATCGGCAGCATCGCTGGCGGCAGCATCAGCAGCGCGTCGCGCATCCGCCCTTTCGCCGCGATCCGCGAAGCGGTGCCGCTGATCCGCCGTTGCTGCACCCGGGCGTTCTCCGGCGGCAAATGCCCGAAGCCGCGGCGTGCGATCATCCCGACATAAGCGCAGTCCTCGGTCTCGAGCTCGTACGGCCGATACGCGGTGAGCTCCATGATCTTACCGGCCACAGCTTCCTCGAAGTGGCGGCGTTCCTCCACGTCAAGCTGCACCGCGCCGATCTCGACCATGGCAGAGAGCGTACGGGCCTTCCGGTAAGCAGCAAGGCTGTCTTTGCGGAAAATCAGATCAGGGACGCCGCGCGCCCGCCGCAGTGTCGACAGCCCCGTAAGCTGCGAGCTGACCGACATGATGCGGCCGTTAACAATCGACTGGCCCGAGACGCTGCCCGCATGAAAGCGGTAATCGCCGAGCAGCTCGGGCATGTTGTACAGCCGTCCATGGTCGCGCAGCCGCCAATACAAATCGGTATCCTCGGCGTAATAGACTTGGCGGTAGCGACCAGCCGCCTCGATTGCGGTGCGGCGTGCGGTCATCACCGGATGGATCAGATACGGCTCGATGCACGGCACGTATGATGGATCGGCGAGGTCGGGCGAATGAATCTCGGCTATCGAACCGAGCGGCACGCCGTTGATGTCGACATGGCGCATCTTGGCCCCGACCGCGACAACATCGGGGTTGGCGCGAAGATAGGCGATCTGCGTCTCGATCCGTTCGGGATAGGCGATGTCGTCAGCGTCGATGCGCGCCAGGAACTCGGCGCGGCAATGTTCGAGACCGTTGTTGAGCGAGTCGACGATGCCCTCGTTCGGCTGCGTATAGACGTGGACGCGCGGGTCCTTCACCGCTAGCCGAGCAAGTACATCGCCGGTATCGTCGGTCGAGCCATCGTTGACAATGTGAACCCTGAGGTCACGCACCGTCTGGTTGAGAATGCTCTCGACGGCGATCTCGATGGTCGTCCCGGCGTTGTACGCCGGCATCAGAACATCGACGCTGTGTGTCATGCGGGTACTCCAATACGGCGGATGCGGCGCAGCGCGTTGCTTAGCTCGTCAAACACCGGATGGCGCAGCCGGTGCAGCACCAGAAGCCATAGCACGCCGCCGAGGGCCGCCGCCGCAGCGACCTGTTCTATCGGCACGAACGGGCTGAACCGGTGGTAGCCCATCAGCGCCAGTGCCGGCAGCACCGCGATGATTGCCGCGCCGCCGCTGCGCGAATAGACTCGCATGAAGCCCGCGCGCGACGCGCCAGTCAGTCGCTCGATATGCGGGCGGTAAAGCCACTGCGCGAAAGCTGCCTCGGCGACCTTCGCCGCCGCGACAACGGTCAGCCCGTAGAAACAGGCGATGATGAACAGCACTGTCCCAAATACCGTCCGCACCACTTCAAGGCGCACTTGGCGCGCGGTTTCCTCGAAGATGACAAACAGCTCCCATGTCATCGTCGTCGAGACCAGCAGGATGCTGGCGATACATAGCATCGCCAGCGGCGTCGCCGCTGCCAGCCAAGCGTGCCCGTAAACCAGCCAGACTAGCGGTCCGGAAAGCACCGCGACACCGCCGAACAGCGGCCACATCAGTCCGGTCATCAACTCGAGCACGTGCAGGTAACGGCTGTCGAGCGGCTTTCCCTCCCGCCGGTAGCGCGCAAAGTCGACAAAGATGACGCTGTTTACGACGCCGTGGATGCTGCCCCAGATCTGCCCGTGGTTGCTCGACGCGCGCGAGAAGATGCCCAGCGCGACGAGCCCGAGCACCTTGCCGAGCACGAGATCCATGATCCGCCCTGCAACGGCGGCGAGCCCGCTGATCGCGAAGATCTGCACGCCGAATTGTGCAACCCGCGACCAGTGTGTCAGCGACCACTGGAGGTTGATGTAGCGCCGCCCGACGATGTTGATTGCGGTATTAGTCAGCACC
Source organism: uncultured Sphingomonadaceae bacterium (assembly GCA_964247215.1). Classification (GTDB taxonomy): domain Bacteria; phylum Pseudomonadota; class Alphaproteobacteria; order Sphingomonadales; family Sphingomonadaceae; genus Polymorphobacter_B. The sequence continues at coordinate 6,886 of CAXTTR010000096.1, read as the reverse complement.
GCCGTCGCTACCTGGCTGTAGGCAAGGCTCATATAGCGGTAGCCGTGCGCCGCTAGCCAGACCGTGATGATCAGCCCCGTCGCGCTCGACCCCGCGGTGATCAGCGCGGTCGTGCGAAAATTGCCATCACGCTGCAGCATTGTCTGTGGCACGAAGGCAAAGTGGCCGATTATCGGTACTACGGCGATGACGAGCAGAACGTCGCGGACGCCGGGTTCCTTGAACAGCGCACCGCCAAGCCAGCCGATGATGGCGATCGCCGCCGCCATCAGCAGGCTGATTACCAGATTGACGCTCGATGCGGTGGCGACGAGACCGGCGGTCAGCTCGCGCTCCCGGATCAGGAAGCTGCCAAGCCCGACCGCCTGCAGGATGCCGATGATGCCGACCGCCGCCATCGCTACAGCGAAGATGCCCATATCGAACGGGCCGAGTAGGCGCGCCACGACGATCGAGCCGATAAGCTGCAGGATAAACAGGCTGCCCTGTCCAAACGCCATCCATGCTACTGAGCCGCGTACCGCCACTTATATCCTGCCTTGAAGCTGCAACGGGCTCGACCAGATGCAGAGCACCGCCACCAGCACGACGAATGGCGGAAACAACAGGGTGCCGCCGCCAAACTGAAAATTCACCAATGCGAAGCACACGACGATGCCGGCGTGGCGCCGCCAAAGCGCGGTCACGAAAAACGTCCAGAATGTCACCAGCCCGATGACGCCGTATTCGATAAACAGTTTGAGCGAAGGGTTACCGCCGCCCGACACATAGAACGTTGCGCGTTCCAGCGCGCCTGGGCCGAAGCCGAACAGTGTGCGGGTTTCGCCCCACACCGCGCCGATCATGTCGAACTGCGTCACGTAACGCGCATAGCCGCTGCTGCCACTATAACTGAGTTCGTTGGCGCGGCCGGTAAGCGCATCGAGCTGCCCTGGAAAGGCGATCAGCCCCACAACCGCGAGCCCGGCCGCGACAGCGGCGAAGGTGACCATGCGGCCAGCGTCACGCGGCAGCGTCAGCAGGTACAATCCGCAGGCCAGCCCGAGCGCCAGCACGCCGGTCCCAGCATAGGTGAAGACGTATGCGAGACCATATAGCGGCAGCCAGCGCCAGTCGCGCTTAATAAAGAACTCGACGAGCACAGCGAGCATCAACAACTGAGAGAAGGTGCTCGGCTCGACTAGGAAGAAGCCATTCGAGCGGATGATCGACGACCCGTAAGCAACGTAAGGCGTCGAGTTGAACATCGGCTCGACGAGTAGCGGCTTCAGTGCCGGAACCAATGTCATGAACGAGAACAGCCGAATACCAATGAATTGGAGCAGATACTGCGCGATGCCCGCCACCGCGCACAACCGGACGTAAAACAGGAAGATGTCCCACGTGCGGGTTCCGTCGAATAGCGCGCGCGGGCGTACCGTCAGCCCGATATAGAGCACGAGCAGCAGGAAGAACGACGCGACGCTGAGGTCGGTGATACGCGGATCGGGTGCATCAATCGCCACCAGTGTACTCACCAAACCGGTCGCCGCGAACGCCGTAAACCACGCCACCGACAGCGGGCGCAGTTCGGCGCGGCCGCTCGCCACCAGCCATGCGGCGAGCCCGAGGAAGATCAGCAGGCAGAAGTAGACCGGACTGCCACCGGCATAAACGCAAAAGCGCTGCAGCAGGATGCAGCCAATCAGCGCAAGGTGTACCGCGATGCGGCTCGCCCGGCGGTCGGCGCTGGCCGGGCGCAGTGCTTCGAAGGCAAGCGGCGGAGCGAGCGCGGTCACGGCGTGTGCGGGGGGGCACTGTGCATCAGCGCGGCGACCGGCGCACGCCCGCTGCCCTCGCGCGGGCCGTGGCGGCGCAGGTAGCGCGTCAGGCGAACTTCGATCTGCTGCTGGCTAATGTGCGCGACAATCAGTGCTGGCGGCAGGCTGATGACTGCAAAAAGCAACTGCGAGGCGTGACCGGCGTAAGCGACGGCGCCGCTTGCCCGCAGTATTTGCTTAGTCATGCTCATCACCACCGGGTGCCACAGATAAAAACTGTAGCTGATCGTGCCGAGCCATTGCATCGGCGCGGTCCGCAGCACCCGGCTAAGCATCCCGCGCTGCTCGACAATGCCGAGCAGAGCCAGCGCGCCGCACGCCGCCGACGCAATCGCCAACGGCAGCAACCGCAGCCACTCCGCAACTGGCATAGCAAACGGCGTGTACGTCATGATGTCACCTCCGCTGCCGAGGTCGACGAGCCGCCAGCCGACCAGGAACAGCAGCAATGCGACCGACGGTGCCGCGGCGAGCCGCTTGAGCCACGGCGCGGTTACCAGCCCGGCGGCAATAAACACGCCGGCCGGCATTAGCACGGCGCGCGGGAACAGAATGAGTCCGAGGCTGCCTGCGACGACGGCGAGTGCCAGCCAACTGCGATTACCGTTGGCGCGCAACGCCCAGCAGGTGCCGCACAGCGCGTAGAAGGTCACCTCATACCCCAGCGACCACGCTGCCGGGTTGACCTGTGCGAGCGGGAAAAACGGCGGCGGTGCGAGAAAGTCGAGCAGCCAATCACGCAACGGCGGTATCCAGTGGCCGATCGCCAAACTGACGGCAGTGATCGCCAGCAGCGTCGTCCATAGCAGAGGATAGATGCGCGTCGCCCGGTCCCACGCAAATGAGCGTAGCGACGGGGCGCGGGCGAGCGCGCCGAGGATGACGAAGCCGCTGATCCCGAAAAACAGCTCAACGCCGAATTTAAACGAACTCAGCACGTATAGCGACACTGGCGCGGTTGCCGGGACAAATGACGGCAGCCCTGAATTAACGACGTGAAAAACGAACACCATCAATGAAAAAAGCCCGCGTCCGCCGTGTACGGCAGGGTTGAAGCGAGGCTGCGGCGCGGGGCTGCTAGCCGGCACGATGCGTGCCAAATGCCGACCCGGATTTAATTACATGCCGGCTGGAGCCGTAATTTCGGTATTGTGACGAAGCGTGGTACAAGCACGATGGGGAGTTGATTTGAACGCACCGTCCGGAATCTCGGCTGCCGCGCGCGCGCTCGATCAGCGCGGCGCCGCAGCGTCGCGACCAGCGCACGCCGCTGCGACTGGCAGCGTGGTGTCGGATGGTCCGGCAGGGCATTCGGCACTTCTCCTCACGGTCGCGACACCGGCGTTTACAATTCCGGTCCCGCGTCAACTGTATCGTACGCTTGCATGGCACTATTGGCTGCTGGCGTTGAGCCTCGCCATTGCCTGCTGGTGGGCGATGTTAGCGCTGCTGTAATCTGTCAATAAGCCCAGCCGAGGTAGCCGTAGTCGACATCGTCGACCGCATACGCTGCCACCGCCTTCATATCGACCTGCGTCATGATCACACCCATCGGCCGCACACCTATTGCTTGCAGCCGTCGTAACGCAGTGCGCGCGTTCTGCCGCGGCGTGTGCTTCCAGCGGACGATCAGCAGCGCTTTATCGACATAGCTCATCAACAGCCGCGACTCGACCACCGCCAGCGCTGGCGCGGTGTCGATAATGACGAGGTCGAAAACATCGGCGAATCGCGCCATCAATCCCTTCAGCGCCTCGTCCGAGTTTATCTGTGCATGCTTGAACGGCACCGGCATGGCAGGCAGCAGCCATGCGCCACTACGCTCGTCTTGGATCAGCACGTCCTTTAGCGCCGCTTGGCCCGTAAGCACGTCGAGCAGTCCGCGCTTCGGGCTTGCACCGAAGATCGTGGCGACGCTCGGTGACCGGATATCGCCATCGATCAGCAGCGTCCGCCGTCCGCTCAGCGCCGCTACACGCGCAAGACAGGCGGCGACGGTCGACTTGCCCTCGCCGGGACGCGCCGAGGTGATGCCGATGACGCGCGTCGCCTGGGGCTCGCCGTCGCGCTCAATCATCAGCAGCAGGCTACGCATGGCTTCCGCCATCAGCGACAAGGGACGTTCGACAACGAAGTCGACCGGGCGGATGCCGCGGTCGGCAGGCTTGGCGATCGAGCTCACCGACGGCATGTTGACGAGGTGCGTGACGCCGAGCGCCGCCTCGACCTCCTGCGACGACACCATCTTTTGGTCGAGCAGCTGGAGCAGCGCCACCACCGCGCTCGCCAGCACCAGTCCGAGCAGGATGCCGAGCGCGAGGTTGAGCTTCTTGTTCGGATACGTCGGCTGCTTGGGTGTCAGCGCCGACGACAGCAGCCGCGCATCGACGTCGGCTACCACTGACTCGCTGGCGACCGCAGTCTGGCGCGCCAGCATACCAGCATAGTTGGTTCGCAGCGCATCAGCGCGGCGCTCGAGTTCGTTCAACCCGACCGCGGCGGCAGCGTTGCTCGCCAGCTCGCCGCGTGACCGGCCCGAGATACCGCTCGCGGCACCGGCACGCTGCTGGGCTACCGAGACCCGCGCTTCAAGGTTCGACACGACGCGGCCGATCTCGGCCTTGATCGCCGCGTCGATGTCGTCGACTTCGCGCTGTGCCTTGACCACCTTGGGATGGCCGGGCTCGTAGCGCGCTTCGAGCTGCGCCAACGCGGCGCTAGCGATCGCCCGCTGCCCGCGCAGCTGATTAACCACCGACGAGCCGAGCGCTTCGCCGACGTCACCGCCGTTCGAGCCGCGACGCAGCTGCGCCCGCGCCGTCGACAGCCGCGCCTGCTCCTCGGCCAACGCGGTCTGTGCCGCTGCGTCATTCTGCTTATATAGCGACTGCTCGCGCTCGGTCAGCGTGACGCCATCGGCACTGAGCAGATTATGCTCGCGGCGGTAGCTCGCGACCGCCGCCTCGGCGCTTTCGACCCCGGCGCGCATGCGGTCAAGTTCGTTACGCAAGCCACTATCGGCAGTGCGCGCCGCGCCGAGCCGCCCGTCGACCTTGAAACCGATGTATTGAGTCACGAACTCGTTTGCGACCGCTGCCGCGATCACCGGATCGGCGGCGCGGAACGAGACTTCGAGGACATTGGTGCCGCCAGGACGGCCGACGCGCAGACGGCCGTTTACCGCATCGAGGATATTGGCGTGCGCGGCGGGCTGGGGCAGCTCGGTCAGGATTGAGTCGAATCTCGAATACTGCTTCTCGACTGCTGCGATGACGCGCTTGGCGACCTCGTTCGACTGCAGGATCTGCACCTCGGTGCTGACTGCTCGGTCCTCGTCGCTGCCCTGCGGCACTACCGGATTGTCCTTCGGCGTGATGTTGAGCACGCGCGAGTTGACCAGCAGCGTCGCGGTGGCGATGTATTGCGGCTTCTGGCGCAGGGTGTAAATTGTCACGCCAGCGATAACCGTCAACAGCACGAGCGCGAACGGCAGCCAGCGGCGGCGCAGCACGGCGAAGATCTTACGGATACGGTCGCCCGTCGGCGCGGCGGCACGCACCGGTGCCGACGGCAGTGCTAGTGCACCGCCCGGGCTTATCGTCGCCGGCAGCTGATCGATGGTACTCATGCGCGGAAAGTCAGGCCAATCTGGAGACGGTTGCGGACCAGCGACTTATACCGGTCGGTGCCGACCGACGACAGGTCGAGCCGGTCGTAGCTGCCGCGCACCCACCAGCCGCCGGTCAGCCGGTATTCGGCGCTGGCTCCGAGCGTAACACGGCCGTCGCGACGGTTAAGCGCGTTGAATGTGTCGCGCTCGAGCTGGACGTTGGCGCTGAGAATTAGGAAGCGCCGCAGCTCGTAATCGACATTGGCCCCGCCCGACAGCGCGACATAGCCGCTGGGGATCGTCGTGCCCGCATCGTTTAGTGCGCGTGAACCGTTCAGCACGACAGTGATCAGCTGCGTCGGGAACAGCGTAACGTTGGTGTTGACCGCCACTCCCGCGAAGTCGCGCGAGACGCTGCCGCCGTGGAAGTTGGCATCGACATAGCCAACGCCGATCTCGCCGCGCGCCCGGATCGGCAGCTCGAAGCGGACTCCGCCGAGCAGTTCGACGCTGCGCGACGCCGGATCAGCCCCCGAGCCGCTGTTGGCGATATAATCGACCCAGCCGCGCGTCGCTTGCGCGAAATAGGCGAGCGATGGCGACTGCGCCAGCTCGGCACGTACCCGCAATGTCTTGAGGTCGTTGTTACGGTACTGCTGGTCGAGCGGCGTGCCGTCCTGCAGCGTCGCGTTGAAGTACTTCGAGCGCTGGAAATCGCCCTCGCCGGTCAGCAACACGCTGGCGAACTGCTGGGTGACGCCGACCCCAGCCCCGGCGGTGTCGAAGCGCACTGAGCGCGTCGTCAGCGATGTGGCGTTCTGCGACTCGCGCGACTCTCGCCCAGTGTGAAAGCGGCCGACAGCGCGGATGCGGGTACTGCGGCCCAGGTCTTGCGTGCCATAAAGCGACGCGTCCGCCTCCTCGTCGTTCTCGCTGGTATAGTGAGCGAAGCGTTCAATGCGGCCGCTTGCTGTCAGCGACAGCGAGCGGTTCGGCACGTCGGTGGTAAGCGTCCCTGACGGTGCGACCGCGACCGAGGTGTCGCCTACCGCGCCGCGTTCGAGCGCGAAGATATTATCGTCGTACTGCCCGGTCGCGCTGATTTGCGGTGAGAACGTAAACGCGCCGAGCCGGATGTCGTTGGCCTCGAAGCCGGGAATCATGCGCTCGCGCACCGAGGTAAAGCGGTCGAAGTGCACGAGACTCTGGTCGGGCGGCAGCAGTTGCGCCGTCGCTGCGGTGCCGGCAAGCAACATCGTAGCTGTGGCGAGCTTTGCAGTGGTAAGCCGGATCCTCATCAGAAGAAGCGCTCCAGCACGCGCACGGTGTCACCGGCGCTGATCTGCAGATCGGACGTAATGCGAAGCCGTTCCTCGCCCGGTGCACCGAGGTGTTGGATGGCGACGACTTTCTGGTTGGCGCGGTAAGTGTAGCCACCGGCAGTAGCGACCGCGGC
>CAXTTR010000095.1:0-9288 GCA_964247215.1 uncultured Sphingomonadaceae bacterium | reverse complement strand
CTCCGCCACGACCGGATCGATGCGCCGTACGTGTTCGACGGCCCGGTCAACGGCCTCTTCGCAAAGCCGCCGAGCGCACCGTCGAGGCTACCTGGCAACGTATCGGACAGCTGCTCGAAGCCTCCCGCCACACGAATGCGCCAACTATCTCAGAAACTCAGGCTACGCTTCGATGTGAACAGGACAGACTCTAACGTCAGCGACAAAGCGCCCAGAACCGGCGTGAGCTTGCTCCTTTCAGGTGACCGCAACTACAGTCTCGTCCTTGGTTGACGAGACATCAAAACCTAACTTGCCCAAGTCGGTCGTTAGCGAAGCAACAAGAGACTGCGCTGCCGAGGCTCCCGACGCGCCACCGTAGACATAATAGTCTGGCCGCACGAGCATTGCCGACCAGTCTCGGTCGGCCATAAACGCATCAAGCCTCCCGTCGAGATCGCGACTTTCGTACTCGGCACTGCCGAGCGCCACGGAATGCGCGCCCAGCGACCGAAGGTCGTGTTCGCCGGCGTCATCGAGACTACTGCCGCGTGTAATCAGGACAAAGGCGTTTCCGGTCAGCGCGTCGAGGCGTAATCGCCTGCCATGATGTTCGAGAGTAACATGAGGCGCGAGCATGCCTGCGCCTTGGGTCAACTCGCCTTTCGCATCCCGCTGCAGCAAGCCGTCGGTGAGTTGCGGGAACGGCGGTGGGGGCGGTGCCGTGCCGCCCAGAAACTCGCGGTCGCGCTCGGCGGCGGCGGCGGCATCGGGAATACAGATGATCTTGCCGAGGTAGATCGAAATGTCGGTGATCTGACTGACATGCGGCCCGCGCTCGGCCTGATAGGTGTCGAGCAGGCCATCGCCGATCTTGCCGTCGAGGATCATCCCCAGCTTCCACGCAAGATTCCACGCGTCGCGCATTCCCGAGCACATCCCCTGGCCCATGAACGGCGGCATGACGTGCGCCGCATCACCGGCGATCAGCAGCCGCCGGTCGCGCCAGCGCTCGGCGATCAGCGAGCGGAAGTTGTAGACCTTGTGGCGGACGAGTTCGACCTCGGCAGGCCCTGCCCACGGCTTCAGCAGCTCCCAGACTTTCGCCTCGGTCTCGAGCATGTCGATAGTCTCTCCGGGCAGCCGCATGAACTCCCAGCGGCGGAATGTCCGCCCTTCGCGAATGCCGGCGGGCACAATCGTCGTCGGCCGAACCGGATTGCAATATTGCCCCGCCGGCGGCACGCCGAGGCTCTCGATCGTCACGCCGGGCTTGAGCAGGACGTCGATGACCAGCCAGTCGGCCTCGAAGCCGCGGTCCTCGCGGTCGCCGCCAATCGCCGCCCTGACGACTGAATTTGCCCCGTCGCAGCCAACGACATAACGGGCCGACAAACGCTTCTGCTCTCCAGCGGAGTTGCGGAGCGTCACATAGGCGAGCGTCTCGTCCTGATCCAGCGCGACGACTTCCCAGCCGAGATGCAGGTCGACTGTCGGCTGGCGTTCAACCGCCTGGTGCAGCGCCGCTTCGAGCGTCGGCTGGTGAATGAAATAGACGCCAGCACCGCCCGAGACGGCATCCGCTGACCAGTCAATGACCAGCAGTTCCTCCCAGTCGGCGTTGAACCATTGGTACTTCGGCCCGCTGTGCGTCACCGATGGCAGCACCTCGCCGAGGCCGTTCGCCGACAGTGCGCGATACATCTCATGGTCGAGACAGACCGCGCGCGGCAGCGGGTAGCGTTCGGTCCAGCGCTCGCAGACCGCAACCGAGCGTCCCTGACGCCCCAGCATTAGCGCCAAGGTTTCACTGACCGGGCCGTAGCCGACTTGAATGACATCGTAAATGCGGTTGCTCATCGATCCTCCCGGTGGTGCAGCGTCTGGGCGCTGGTTCACCATATTAGTTGTGTCATGTTGACACCGACGCTAGTTTGAAGTCAATTGCAGTTGAGCTGACGAAGATCAGTGTCATTTTTGGGGAGATCATCGTGCATCGGTCATACTGTCTGGTGTCGGCTGCCGGTTCCGCTATCGCGATCGTGTCATGCCAGCCCGCGGCGGCACAGACCGCTCCAGTTGCTCAGGTTGCCGAAGCAGCTCCCGACGCCGGGGTCGGCGAGATTGTGGTAACAGCGCTCAAGCGTTCGCAGTCGGCGCAGACCATTCCGGTCAGTGTCGCCGCCTTGAGCGGTGCGACGCTGGCGCAGCAAGGCGTCAAGGACCTCTTCCAGGCGGTCACGCTGGTGCCCGGCGTGGTGTTTTCGCGGGCTCCTGACGACGGGCTCGCGCTAACCTTCCGCGGGTTGGGTACACAGGCCCGGCCGCAGGCGTTCGAGCAATCGGTGGCGCTGTTCACCGACGGCATCTTCTTCGGCAAGAGCCGCCTGTATTCGACATCGTTCTTCGATGTCGACCGGATCGAGTTTATCAAGGGCACGCAGTCGACGCTGCTCGGCAAGAACGCCAGCCTCGGCGGCATCAGCGTGGTGACGCGCCAGCCCGGCGACACGCTGTCGTTCGAAGGCCGCGCTGGTTACGAGTTCGTCGACGGCGGTTACCAGCTCGATGCCGCCGGTGATGTTCCGCTCGGTGACAAGGTCTCGGTCCGGCTCGCCGCGCACTACAACGACCTGAACGGCTGGGTTCGCAACGACTATAACGGCCATAATGGTCCCGAGCACAAAGACCTTGGGCTGCGCGCGACGCTGAAGGCGCAGCTGACCGATGCGCTGACCGCGACCGCATCGTACCAACATGCCGACAACATTCAGATTGGCTCGAGCTATCAGCTGATTGGCCCGATTCCGGCGAGCTACGGCGAGGGCGTCCTCGACGGGCACACGCTGCAGTTCACCACGATCACCAAGGGGGGCGAGACGCATCACGACACCAAGTCGGATATCGCCAACCTGCGCCTTGAGCTGCAGATTGGCAACCACACGCTGACCTCGCAGACGGCTTACGTGCACTACAATCTGTACAATCTCGACGACTTCGATTTTTCGAAGGACGACACGGTCAATTTTATCCGTGCCGAGCAATATTCCCAACTGACGCAGGAGCTGCGCTTCCAGTCGGCAGCGAACCAGACGCTCGAATATATGGTCGGACTGTTCTATCTGAACAGCCACTGGAACTCGGTCGAGGACGATCTCTGGGCGGTGCCCGGCTTCCCACCGGCAGGCGGACCACCGCCCGGGCAGCTGTTCAACGGACCGTTCGAGAACGACTTTCACCAGAACTCGCGCGCTTACTCGGGCTTCGCCTCGGGCACCTGGCATATCAGCGATGCGCTGCGGCTGGCGGGCGGTGTTCGCTATACCCGCGAGGAGAAAGACATCGTCTTCGGACGCTTCAACTTCGCGCCGTTGACGGTTTGGAACACGATCGCCAACCCGCCGTTCGACCCGACCCCGCTCAAGCACAATTCGAGCTTTTTCGATGGCAACATCAGCCTGCAGTACGACATCGCACGGCGGGTGATGGCCTATGCCTCGTTCGGCCACGGCAGCAAAGCGGGCGGCTATGTCGAAACCAACACCGTCGCCGTGCCCCCGCCGTTGCTGGTCAACGGCAAGGTTCCCGCGGCGTTGGTCGCTAGCGGCTCCGAGATCCGCGACGAGTTCACGAAGAGCTATGAAGTCGGCCTGAAGACGACCAGCCTCGAAGGCCGTTTGCGCCTGAATGTCGCTGCGTTCTGGACCGACATCAAGGATTTCCAGGACACCGTCTTTACCGGCGGCACGCTCGGCTTCATCACCTTCAACGGCCCGGCGCGCAGCCGCGGCGTCGAAGTCGAGAGCAGCTTCCGCATTACGCCGAAGCTGCAGTTTGACGGCGGGCTGACGTACGCCGACTCAACCGGCGTGATTCAGCCGATCGATCCCGGCACCAATGCCCCACAGGTTAACACCGCCGGAGCTGCCATCATCCAGCGCTTTCGCCGCTCGCAGGCTCCGCAGATTATTTTCAACACCGGCGCGAGCTATGACACGCCGATCACCCACGCTCTCGACGCGCATCTCGGCGTCGCGGTTCGCCACCGCAGCAGCATGTATAATCAGCGGCAGGAGCTGTTCCTGTCACCGCCGCTGACGACGCTTGACCTGACGCTTGGTGTGGTGTCGAGCAACAAGGGCTGGGGCATCGACCTCGTCGCCAAGAACGTCACCAACTCGATCTCGCAGGACTTCGCCAGCCCGTCGGTCGACCCGCGTTTCGGGGCATTCTATGGTGCCTACCTCGCCGGGCCGAACCCGCTGCGCACCGTCATGCTTTCGGCGCATGTTAAATACTGAGCGGCCGTCCGAGACCGCCGAATGGAGGATCGCATGCAGCTTGCCCGCACGGTGCCGCAGTTCGCCCAGGATTTCTGGAGCGACGACGTCATCCTCGATCCTTACCCGCATTACGAGCGGTTGCGGGCCGCCGGGCCCGCGGTATGGCTGACGCAGAACAGCGCGTGGGCGCTGACGCGCTACGATAGCGTCAAGGCGGCGCTGCTCGACGCCGCGACGTTCACCTCGGTGCGCGGCTGTACGATGAACACGCCGATGAACGAAGCCAGTCAGGGCATCATGCTGTGTACCGACGACCCCGAACATCTGGCAATGCGCCGCCTGTTCGCGCGGCCGCTGCTGCCAAAGGAGCTGGCAGCGCTACGCCCCAGGCTGGCAGCGCTGGCAGAAGCCAAGGTCGAACAGCTGGTCGCCGCGGGCGAGTTCGACGCGGTCGCCGATCTCGCCCACTATTTGCCGCTCGCCGTCGTTACCGAGCTGGTCGGGCTGGACGACGAAGGCCGTGACAAGATGCTTCACTGGGCGGCGGGCATCTTCGACGCCTTTGGCCCGCTCAGCAGCCCGCGCACGCTGTCCGGCATCGAGATTGCGGAGCAAGCTTTCGGCTACGTTCACGAGCGTGTCGACCGCGCCAATCTCGTCGCCGGCGGTTGGGGAGAAGCGCTCTTTCACGCCAGCGACCGCGGCGAGATCAGCGAGTTGACCGCGCGGTTGATGCTGATCGATTATATCACGCCGTCGCTCGACACGACGATCAACGCCACCAGCGCCGCGATCGAGCTGTTCGCCGCCAACCCCGAGCAGTGGGAGCTGCTGCGCCGCAACCCCGCGCTGATCCCGCAGGCGATCAACGAGATCGTCCGGATCGAGTCGCCGATCCGCGCCTTCGCCCGCGAGGTCACCCGCGACCACCGCGTCGGCGACGCTGAACTGCGCGTCGGCGACCGCGCGCTGATGCTGTACGCCTGCGCCAACCGCGACCCGCTGAAGTACTCCGAGCCCGACCGCTTCGACATCACCCGCCGGGCCGGTGACCAGCTCGGCTTCGGCATGGGCACGCATCTGTGTGCCGGGATGCACCTCGCGAAACTTGAGCTGACCGTGCTGTTCGAGGCGCTGCTGCCGCGGGTGGCGAGCTTTCACGTCGTCGAAGCCGTACGCCGTCCGCACAATACCTTGCGCGGGCTCGCCCGGCTGACGACGAGGGTGCGTGCGGCGACGGCTTAGTTTAGGTAGTGGCGGACCTGAACTGGATGCCGCCTGCCGTGACCCCTGCCCAAGCTGCCAACGACACCTTGCCCGAGAATCACCGCGTTCGCGTCGGCCGCGAGCGCCGCGAGAAGATGCGCGCGCATCTGCTTAACTCGGTGCTGATCGTCTGTTCGAGCGAAGGCCGCCGCGAACCGGCGCTGATCGACGATATCGTCCGCCATGCCGCGGTCTCGCGCGGCACCTTCTATAAGTATTTCGACTCGCTCGACGAGGCCGTCGCACAACTCGGCTTGCAGCTCGCCGACGAAATGACCACCGGCATCGGATCGGTCTACGACGATCTGCAGGACCCGCTGATGCGGACGGCCACTGGCTTCCAAATGTTCTTGCTACGTTCGATCGTCGAGCCGCGCTGGGGCGCCTTTATCGCGCACATCGGACTGCTCAGCGCCGACAATTTATTCACGCGCAAAATCCGTGACGACATCGGACTTGGTGTCGAGACCGGTGACTATGACGTTGCCTCGATCGATCTTGCGAGCGACTTGCTGATGGGTGCCAAGATCGAGGCAATCCGCCGTTTGATCGGCGGCGGCGGCGACGCCGCGTATGTTCGAGCAATGACAGGGCTGGTGCTGCGCGGCTTCGGCGTTTCACCGGTCAAGGCCGACAAGACGGTGAATAGAGCCTTTGCCCGGCTCACTATAGAAGCACCGAGCAAGATCACCTGGTGGAAGGAGATCACTTGACCGCCAGATAGTTCGGCTAAAGCAGGTACGTGCAGAGTGATGTTCCCCCGGATCGGCGGACACGCAAGGTTACCCGGCCACCTCGGTCTGCAGGCGACCGCTTGTCTCCCACAGCGCGACTGCCTCGCGCTTGAACTCGTCCGTGAACCGACGCTTCATCGTACTCACCATCATACACCCCCTGGCTCCGCAGAGCCTATCATCGGTGTCCGTCAAACCGAGGGAAGATCAGTACGATAGGCAGTACAAAGCGGACACGACGAAGCTGCTCATCTCGCTGGCCGACCTGGCTTGGGTTAGGGATCATTCCGGGCAAGCCCGTCCAGCATCGCGGCCGGTCGACGGGCACCGCTCAACGTGTTTTTCTTCAAACAGTGCCTACTGCTTTTGGCACGGTTGCGCCGCTTAGTCGCCTTCATGCTTAGTGCAGACGACGCCCTTGCCCGGCATCTGCATCCATTCGATGCACTTACCGTCGCCTTGCGCAAAGGTGAAATTATCCCATGCGTGCGCGCGTTGCGCACTGTGGGGCTGTCGGGATGCTCCAGTGTAATCGAGAAGGTCTTACCCGTCTCGACGAGCTTGCGGACCAGGGCGATGACGTCCTCGGCAGGTTGGGTAGCCATTCGATCCTCCGTCAGGGTGCGGGTACAGGTGCATAGCTACCAATGGCGACCGCGCCCTTACCGAGCATGTACCCGCCACCTCGGCCGCCTTCAGCGCGACTGGCTTGTCACCGCCGACAATTGCGTTCGTGAAGACGACCTTGACGGTGTTCTTGGTGTCAATGGTGAGATGAGCTTCGCGGCCACTACCATAGCCGACCATCTTGTGGGTCGTCTCGTCGATTACCTGGAAACCGGCGCCGTCGACATTACTGTAAACGTCGAGATTGGTGTCGACGCTCTGCTGGCCGATCGGCAAATTGGTGTAGAGCCACAAGGTCACAGGCTTGTCGCGAAGGACGACCTCTCGATAACTTTCGTCGTTAAGCGGCTCGGGAACGCGCTTGAAGGTGCCGGTCTTGCCGGGCTTCACAACATGACGAACGATCCCAGCGATTCGGACCTGCGCCTTAATATCGGTAATGGTAGGCGTGCTCTTCCAGTTGGTTGTCGCGCCCTTGGTCTCTTTTTTGACTGTGCTGGGCACTTGCAGCATCACGTTGAAGCTGTAGGTGCCGACAATGTGCTTTTGCTCATTGCTGCGCAATTCGACGAGGAAAAGCTTGCCGTTCTGCATGATGCCGGCCGAGCGTGCCTCAAGGGACGATTTCATATCGCGCGTCAGCTCATCCGACAGCGTGAAGCTGGCCGAGCTGCCATAGCCAAGTTCACCGCCGGCCGTCGCGCCAGTCTCCGGTCCGCCGACGGGTTTGCTGGTTGTCGAGGAGCCGGATGTCACCTTGTTTGCGGCGTTTACGCTCGCGGTTGCACTCGCCGTCTGCTTGAGCTGGCCGAGCGTGAAGTCGAAGAGATCGGCAGCCTTGGGCGAGAAGTTGATGAACTTCACGCCGTCTGGGGCATCGCCGGGAATGCGGATGGCGGCGGCGATGAAGTCGAAGCGATCGAGCGTTTCAGCGGTGTTGAGTGTGCCGGTGAGGTCGATCGTGACTTGCGGGAAATAGTAGAATTGAGGATTTCCCTTGTCATCAATTCCGTGGCTGACAAGACGTGAATAGGTTTCCGGCATGCCACGAAAATTATCCCGCAGCTGTGTGAACAGCGCGTCCTTTTGAGAGCCGGTCAGCGTATGATCGCTCAGGATCTTGGCAACGTCGGCCGCACTTATAGTCTCGATGTTGAAGACACATCCCCGTCAGCGGCCCGCTTCCGGCCGCTCTTCTCTCCGCGCTTATCTGTTTTTCATGCCAGGCGGTAATTGGTGCACATGGCTACCGGCTATCGCCAGACCGGTCCCAGCGATAGCGCCGGTGAACAGGTCATCAAGCGCGCGGCGGTAGAATAGGGTCGCCCAGCGCTGACGGCGGTGCGCGCCGCGATCGTGCGCCAGATGGCAGCGCTGGCACAGCGCCGCCAAGTTGCGCGGGTTGTTGTCACCGGGATCGTGATCGAGGTGCGCCGCCGCCAGCACGACTCTAGCGAGCGCGGCAGCGGTACGCTATCGAACCCAGCAAGCGGCGGTTCGACGGCGGCAAGCCGCGCCGGGTTGGGCAGGGCACGCGTGACCCGGCCGCGGCCGTCGGGCCAGCACTGGCGGGTTTCGTCCCACCAACGCCCGTCAAGATCGCAAACGACCCGTTGGCCGTGTGGCCGGGCACAGCGCTCACAGCGGCCCTAGGCACGGTCAAATCGGATCACGCGCGACAGTTCGCGCCAGTCGATCGGGTAAAACCATTTCTGATCGGAGCGGATCGGAATGGCCGTTTGTGAGTCAGCGCATAGCATAATGGACGGGTGAAACTTCGGCCATTAGCGGCCATCTTGGACGGTGATGACGCCTTTGGGAGGGTCTTAAGGCCGAGCGGTCGACCGCAGCGCCATAGGTGAGATACACTAATGTCGGTCTGGCGCGAACGGCTTGCCGACCTAACCCCGAGACCTTTGTCAGATCCGACCGCGCCGCACTCGTCGAATTCGCCGACAACACCGCTCTGAGGGCGGCCTGTTAGGGGCAGGGCAAGGTCACGTAGTTGCTGAAGAGCACTCCAAGTATCCCTGGTGCCGGGCGCGAGTCGGTAGCCGAAACATGAAATGGTAGTCCACTGTTACAGGGAAGTGATATTCGCATTTTGAGCGCTCCATCTGTTGCAGAACTCTGTTGGAAGTTCCGCTCGTGAAAAACGTCATCTACAGCGCGCACCGTGACAGTCTTGTTTGGTAGAAACCCAGACCCTGTGACAATAAGAACTGTTGCCGCTCCCGCACCTTCAGTGGTCGCGCCAATTGTGGGTTGGGGGGGTGGCGGTGGGCTTCTAGTGGGTACGCTGGGCGGCGGGATATCTCTGGGTGGGATGAAGCCGCCAACGGGAATAGTCCACCCATGGTGGTAGCACCCGCCGCTATGCCCCTCGACGATGAACGTGT
>CAXTTR010000094.1:0-9303 GCA_964247215.1 uncultured Sphingomonadaceae bacterium | reverse complement strand
GGCAGCGTCGTCACCGCCGATGTCAGCGCCGACGCGCTGGTGCTGGTGCGCCCGCCGCAGGTCGAGAAGCCCGGCTGGGCGGCACGCTTCAGGGCCGTGATGGGCGCCCGGAAAGCAGCGCGCTGAACGGATTCGCCGCCGTCTTCGCAGCCTCGGCGCGCGCCGCCGCTTCCTCCTCCGAAATGATGAACCGCGCCGCCTCCGCCCGCAGCTCGGCGGGCGCACGCGGATAGGGATCGAGTGCCAGCCCGAGCGACTGCGCGACGGCCTCGCCAAGGTCGATCTCGTCACCCTCGAGCGGCAGGATATCGAGGTCGGTCTCGCTCAGCTCGAGTTCCTCTGCTTCGGGCAGGTCGGCGCTATACTGCAGAGCCACCGGCTCGGTCAGCGCGAATGGCACCGGTTCGCCCGACACCGCGCACGGCTGCGTTCCCGCCGCCTCAAGCTGCCCGCGCACATCGATGCCGGCCACGCCTTGCCGTAGCGCCAGCGTCGCCGTCAGCCGATCGAGCGTCAGCAGCCCGAACCGCTCGGCCAGCGCCGCGCGCTCGGCCGGGCGCGCCATCAGCGCCTCATCGCGGACGACGCCGCCGATATCGCGCACCCGCACCGGCCGCGAGAACTCGGGCACCGGCGTCATGCCAGCTGCCCGGCCAGCAGCTGCGCCGCCGGCAATGCGCTGATCATCGACCAACGCGTCCGCACCTGTTCGGCCAGCCAGCCCAGCGCGGCAGGCGCGACCTCTGCCGCACGGTAGACATTCCGCTGCAGCGCGTCGGGCAGCGCCGATGCAGGCGCGCTGTCCGCGAGCGCGTCACGGTACGCCCCGAGCCGTCCGCCGAGTGCGCTGACCATCCGCCCGACGTGCTTGCCGACATTCTGGTCGCCGACGCCAAGTTCGCGCAAGGACCCGTCCATGTCGGCGATGAAGCGCTCGGTCAGGTCGGCGGAGAACTGCGCCTGTGCCATGCCGTCGCGTTCGAGCCGCAGCAGCACCAGCCCGAGCACCAGCGCGACGATGTCGAACCGCCCGTCGACGGTGTCCGGCACCTCGCCCTGTTGATACCAGTCCGGCGTCCGCGCCGCCGCCACCACCGCGCGGTAGAGTGCATCGCCGACGGGAGCCTGGCGGGCAAAACGGGTCAAGCGGTCGAGTAGCGCCATCGGTGTACCTTGTCTGAAACAAGCGGAGCGCATATTGGACTTGTCGGCGTGCGCCGCAACCACAAGCAGCGCCGCAGTTCCTCGCAGTTCGAAGCGGCTGCGAGCTTCAGGAGCTCTACCGATGCGTCAGGCCCCCTCGTTCGTGATCGCCGCCATGCTGGGCGCGTCGCTCCCAGCTTCCACGATGCTGGCCGGCTGCTCGCGGATCAAGTCTAACCAGGGCTATATCGTCGACGAGCAGCTCGTCGCCTCTGTCCAGCCCGGCGTCGATAACCGCGCCTCGGTCCAGCGCCTGCTTGGCCGCCCGACATTCACCTCCGAATTCGACAACAGCAAATGGTATTATATCTCGCGCAACACGACGCAGCTCGCCTTTCTCAACCCCAAGCCCAAGTCGCAGAACATCCTGACCATCACCTTCGACGCCAAGGGCAACGTCGCCAAGGTCGACCGCAAGGGGCTGGAGCAGGTCGTCTCGGTCAGCCCGGTCAAGGAGAAGACCCCGGTGCTCGGCCGCCACGACTCGCTGTTCAACGCGCTGTTCGGCAACATCGGCCAGTTCGGCGCAAGCCAGGGCGGGGTCGGCAGCCCAACGGCGGGTACCGGGCGCGACGGGCCGCGGTAGGAAGCGTCAGTGATGAGGTGCTTGTGGGGCTGGTTTGACCGTGATTTCGCCGGTCTTTTGACTGCGATCAAGGATCATTTTGTAGTTGGACGGCGTGTAGAAATACGGCGCTGGACCGGGTGCCTTGTTTAAAATCTTGTAATTGTCGATCGAGAAAATCACCTTGAGGTCGACCGCTCGGGCCGCGACCGGAGCGGCGGCTGGCGCAGGAAGCCGCGCTGCCGCGGGACGTTGACCAGGATGAGCGGCAGGCAGTTGGCCATGATGCACGAGCGCCGCATGCGGCGGGCTCAATCTGATTTCGTAATCGTGCGAGCGGTCGCCCTTTGGAAGCCGGACGATGACGCCTTTCTTGGTGTCGGAGTAGCTCGATATCGACACATAAGGCGGCACCTTTTCCGCGTGCACTAAAGTGAACTCGTTGCCGTCAAGTTTATCGGCGACGATGTGAAACCAGACATCTTTCGACACACCCCCCGGCGCACCGCCACCAATCAGTTCTAGGGTGAGGGTTAGTGTGCCGCCGCGATTGACCTCCCGCACGTTACGACTTGCCGATAGCTTGAAGTAAATCGGAAAATCACCTTTTACATCGAACTTCAGCGCGTTTTTTGGGATGCTGTTGTCCGCGAGGACTTTCTCGATTTCCAGAATATTAGCATTTTGAGTAACGATGCAGCCTTCGGAGTGGCCCGTCTCAGTGCCCAGATGAAACTTGATTTCGGATCGGTTCGGCGGATATTTTAACAGGAAAGCATCATATTTACCGCGCAGTTTCGAGAAGGCGGCACCGTAGGTACCGCTCTCCCACGGTGACGCGTCATCCCATTTTGCCGTGCTGCCATTCAGTTTCTGCACCACGTTGTCGATTAGCAATCGATAGGTCGCGTCACCGTTATCCGAGCGTGTTACCTCCAGCACAGCCGTCTTCGGCTTTGCGGGAGGTACCTGCTGCGGACCGCCTGGTTGATGGCCATGATGGCCCTGAGGATGTACTGGTCGCGCCGGTAAGCCCATGACGGTCGTCCTCTGCTAATTGCCGGTCGCGCTCGCCGATAGATAAGTGGTGATCTCCCGCCCGCCATCGGCCAGATCGAGCCTGCGACGCACGAAATCGTGGACGTCGAGCTCAAGCGTGGCACCGTAATAATCGGGCCCGTCAGGCCCGCGCATATAAATAATCATGCGGTCGCGGGTAAAGCGAACGACGACATCGTTGACTCCGCCGAGATCAGCGTAGCCGCTGCTCGACAGCATCATTGGACGACCGCCGATGGTGACTTCGATCTTGCTTAGCCGCGTGCAGCGATCTTGCCGGTCCGCCGCCGCGCCGTGGAGCCAGTCGGCCCGATGACAATCCGGCACCAAGGTTTGGGCAATCTGTAGCCGAACCGGCTTACCCAGCCACTTGCCCTCGATGACCGTGGGTTGCCCAACCCGCAACGTGTGCGATGACGGCTGCGCTGCGCCGATCCAAGGCCAGCCTGCAGCAATTTGGAGCGTCACCAACAGGACATTGAGCATAGTCAGTTACCGCCGACGGAGCGCAGAATGCAGGCTTGCTATAGCTGTCATCGCCTCTTGAATGACGAATCTCCTACCGCGCCGCAGCCAGCGCCGCGAGCAGCAGCAGCGCGACGATGTTGGTGATCTTGATCATCGGGTTCACCGCCGGGCCCGCGGTGTCCTTGTACGGATCGCCGACGGTGTCGCCGGTGACCGCGGCCTTGTGCGCGTCGGAGCCCTTGCCGCCGTGGTGGCCGTCCTCGATGTACTTCTTGGCGTTGTCCCACGCGCCGCCGCCGCTGGTCATCGAGATGGCGACGAATAGCCCCGAGACGATGACGCCGAGCAGCAATGCGCCGAGCGCCGCAAAGCCCTGTGCGGCACCGGCAATGCGCGCGATCAGGAAGTAAACCACGACCGGCGCGAGCACCGGCAGCAGCGACGGCACGATCATCTCGCGGATGGCGGCCCTGGTGACGAGGTCGACGGTGCGCGCGTAGTCGGGCTTCGAGGTGCCGTCCATAATACCCTTGTTCTCGGCGAACTGCGCGCGGACGTCCTTGACGACGTCGCCTGCGGCGCGACCGACCGCGGTCATCCCCATCGCGCCGAACAGGTACGGCAGCAGCGCGCCGAGCAGCAGCCCGACGACGACGTAGGGGTTGGACAGTTGGAAGTCGACGTTGAGGTCGCCGAAGTAGGTGCGAAGGTCGGTCGTGTACGCGCCGAACAGCACGAGTGCAGCAAGTGCTGCCGAGCCGATCGCGTAGCCCTTGGTCACCGCCTTGGTGGTGTTGCCGACCGCGTCGAGCGCATCGGTGCGGACGCGGACGTCGGCATCAAGGTGCGCCATCTCGGCGATGCCGCCGGCGTTGTCGGTGACCGGGCCGTAGGCGTCCAAGGCGACGACCATGCCGGCCAAGGCCAGCATCGCGGTCGCGGCAAAGGCGATGCCGATGACGCTGGCGAAGCTGTAGCTGACGATGATCCCGGCGCAGATCACCAGCGTCGGCAAGGCAGTCGACTCAAGGCTGATCGCTAAGCCCTGAATGACATTGGTGCCATGACCGGTGGTCGACGCCTGCGCGATCGAGCGCACCGGACGGAAGTTGGTACCGGTATAATATTCGGTGATCCAGACCAGCAGCGCGGTAACGGCCAGCCCGACCATCGCGCACCAGAACAGGTCCATGCCGCTGACCGCGCCGAGCGCCGAGCCGGCGGGCGCGATCGCGCCGTGCAGGTCGGGCAGGACATATTGCATGACGCCGTAGATCGCTGGAATCGACAGGATCGCGGTCACCCAGAAGCCCTTGTAGAGCGCGCCCATGATGTTGTTCTTGGCGCCGAGCCGGACGAAATAAGTGCCGATGATCGAGGTCAGGATGCACACGCCGCCGATCGCCAGCGGCAGCGACAGCAGCCGTGATACGAGGTCGGTACCGAGCGAGCCGAGCAGCAGGATGCTGACCATCGTCGCGCCGATGGTGACGACGTACGTCTCGAACAGGTCGGCCGCCATGCCGGCGCAGTCGCCGACGTTGTCCCCGACATTGTCGGCGATGACCGCGGGGTTACGGGGGTCATCCTCGGGAATGCCGGCCTCGACCTTGCCGACGAGGTCGGCACCGACGTCGGCGGCCTTGGTGAAGATACCGCCGCCAAGCCGCGCGAAGATCGAGATCAGCGACGCGCCGAACGACAGCGCGATCAGCGCGCCGACGATGGTGCGCTTGTCGACCTCGTTGTCGAGGCTGAGCCCGGCGACATGCGTCAAATAATAGTACAGCCCGGCGATCGCGAGTAGCGCGAGGCCTGCGACCAGCATGCCGGTGATCGCGCCCGAGCGGAACGCCATGGTCAGGCCGCCCTGCAGCGAGGTCCGCGACGCCTCGGCGGTCCGCACGTTGGCGCGCACCGAGATGTTCATGCCGATAAACCCGGTCAGCCCCGACAACACCGCGCCGATGACGAACGCCACCGCCGACAGGCTACCGAGAAATACCGCGACCAGGATGGCGATGACGATGCCGACGACACCGATCGCGGTGTACTGGCGGCGGAGGTAAGCGCCCGCGCCCTCCTGAATAGCGGCGGCGATCTCCTGCATCCGCGCGTTGCCCGGCGAAGCGCGCAGCACCTGGCCGCTGGTGATGACGCCGTATGCGACGGCTGCCAGCCCGCACAAGATTGCGAGTACGACCATGTCCATGAACGCGACCCCTTGGCGGAACTGGCGGAATCTTGCCGGTCCGGTTGTTAGTTGCGCGGCTTGTGGCAAATGCGGGCAGCCGTTGCAAGCGCCGCGGTTCTATCGAGGGCGGTGCACGCGCTAACGCCCCTCCCTGGAGCGGAGAGTGACAGAGAAGCTTCGGCCTGCTGTATCAGCCGAGCCGCTGGTGCAGGAAGCTGGCCGCGTCGCCGAGCACTTCGGCTTTGCCGCGGAACGGCTTCGACAGCGCCAGCAGGATGCCGACGTGCCCCATGCCGGGATAGACCTTCAGCTCGGACGACGCCCCTGCCCGCTTGAGCGCGGCGTCGAGTGCGACGGCGTTGCGCGGCCGCACGACGTCGTCGTCGGCACCGGTCAGCAGCAACGCCGGCGGGGCATCACGGCGTGCGAAGTGGATCGGCTGCGTTGCCATGGGATCAGCAGTCCGGCCGAACGCCGCGATCGACGAGGCGACGTCGAACGGCAGGAAATCGTACGGCCCGGCCAGCCCGACGACGGCGCGCACCGCATCCGGGGCTACGCCAGCGCGCCGCGCATAGCCCGGATCGAGCGCCAGCATCATCGCGTTATACGCCCCTGCCGAGTGCCCGGCGACTCCGATGCGGTGCGGGTCGCCGCCGTACTGCCCTATATGGTCGACCGTCCAGCGCAGCGCACTTGCGGCATCGTCGAGAAACGCCGGAAAGACGACTTGCGGAACCAGCCGGTAATCGGGCAGCACGACAACGAAGCCGCGCGCCGCGAACGCTCGTGCCACGAAGCCGTAATCGCTGCGGCTGCCCGAGTTCCAGCCGCCGCCGTAGAAGAAGATCAGCACCGGGCGCGCGGTTTGGCTGGTGGCGGGCCCGCCGTCGTTTGCAGTGATGCCCCTGCCCGTGGGCGCGTAAACGTCGAGCTTCTGGCGCGGGTCGCTGCCGAACGCCGCGCCTTTGACAACGCGCGCGACATGGCCGTCGCCGGGCGTCAGCCGATTGAGCGTGTCGAGCGCATCGAGCTTGGTGCAGCTCGCGAGCAGCGCGCTTCCGGTCAGTGCCGCGATGCCGGCGAGCAGGTGCCGCCGCGTTGTCTCGTTCATCCCCATCCTCGATTTCGCCTGGCATCCAGCCAAATACGCGGCGCTGGCGTCACCGCTGCACCCTTGCCGCTCCGCCCCGCGCTGTCTAGGCCACCGCGATGACTGACAATGCTACGACCGCTGACGCCGCGACCGAACTGACCCGCCTCGCCGCGATCATGGCGCGGCTGCGCGACCCGGTGGGCGGCTGCCCATGGGACGTGAAGCAAAGCTTCGCGAGCATCGTCCCGTACACGATCGAGGAGGCGTATGAAGTCGCCGACGCGGTCGCCTCGAACGACATGGCGGCGCTGTGCGAGGAACTCGGTGACCTGCTGCTGCAGGTCGTCTTTCACGCGCAAATGGCGAGCGAGGCGGGCGCATTCGCACTTGCCGACGTCGTTCGCGGCATTGCCGACAAGATGAAACGGCGGCACCCGCACATCTTCGACAGCGCCGCTGGCTCCGCCGTCGACGCTCAAGCTGTTGCCGCCAACTGGGAGGCCCTGAAAGCGCGCGAGAAGCCGCGCTCGGGCGCGCTTGCCGGGGTGGCGCTGGCGCTGCCCGCGCTGATGCGCGCCGATAAGCTGCAGCGCCGCGCTGCGCGCACCGGCTTCGACTGGCCTGACGCGACCGGACCCCGCGCCAAAATTGCCGAAGAACTCGCCGAATTCGACGCCGCCGCAAGCCCAGCCGAACAGGTCGACGAAGGCGGCGACCTGCTGTTCGCGGTGGTCAACTACCTCCGCCACCACGGGGTCGATCCGGAAGTAGCGCTGCGCGGGGCGAACGCCAAGTTCGAGTCGCGATTCAAGGCGATGGAGGCGAGTGCGCCGGATTTCGCCGGGCTCGATATCGAGGCGAAAGAGGCGCTGTGGGAGATGGCAAAACTAGGTGACAGCGATCGAGTCCTTACCGAGGACGACGGGTAATCCGTGGTCACCCTGCTAGCCGCTGCAGCACTTGCAAGCTCACCTCCATCAAGCGACACCCTAGCGCTGTTACGGATCGCGCTCGACGGCCCCGAGATGGTGGTATCGGTGTCCGATACGCCAAAGCATGGACGTGTCGTGATTATCGACTGCGTATCAGGCTGCACCACACCACTGCACTATGAAGACCCGCAGGGCGACTTGCCGCTCGGCCTATTCCAGCCGTTCGACCGTGAGCCGATCGTGATGTCGGTCTGGGCCGGCGGCTCGGTCTATCACGTCCGGGCATACCGGCTGAGCGCGACAAAGATCGAGCGCGTGCTCGACGTCGCAACCCGCAGTGCGCCGAGTTTTCGCCTGGCACCGGACGGTGCCATTCAGGTCGGCACGACCGAGCGCCGCGACGACCGTGCCGGACCGCTTGCTGTTCGAAATGTCACCTGGACATGGCGGCGCGGGCTATTCACGCAGGGAAATTAAACCGCGTCGAACCGCGCCTTGTCCGCTTCGCTCAGCCGCACCCGCACCTGCGTCCGGCCCTCGTCGTCGTTGGTGCGTTCGACGACTTCGCCGTGGCTGTACAGCCAAGCGAGGCGCTTGCCCTCGCTGGCGTCGAGAGTCAGCTCGAAAGTCTTGCTTAGCCGCTGGAGCCGGTCGGCGATCGCCAGCCGCAGCGTCTCGACACCCTCGCCGGTCACCGCCGAGATCGTCACCGTGTCGACATCGGCGCGTGCCAGCAGTGCGGCGCGGCTGTCGGCGTCGAGCAGGTCGAGCTTGTTGTACACCGTCAACAGCGGCCGCGCGTCGGGATTGTCGATCACACCGAGCCCGCGCAGCACCTCGGCAACGTCGGCGGCCTGTGCGTCGCTGTCGGGGTGCGCGATGTCGCGGACGTGGACGATGATGTCGGCCTCGATAACCTCCTCGAGCGTGGCGCGGAACGCCGCGACCAGCTGTGTCGGCAGCGCCGAGACGAAGCCGACAGTGTCGGAGAAGATCACCTTGTCGATGCCCGGCAGTTCCGCCGCGCGCATCGTCGGGTCGAGCGTTGCAAACAGCAGATCCTCGGCCATTACGCTCGCGCCGGTGAGCCGGTTGAACAGCGTCGACTTGCCGGCGTTGGTATAGCCGACCAGCGCGACGACCGGGAAGGGCGCTTCCTGCCGCCGCGTGCGGTGCAGCCCGCGGGTTCGCCTGGCATCGTCGAGCTCGCGCTTGAGCTTGGCCATGCGGTCGCGGATGAGGCGGCGGTCAGCCTCGATCTGCGTCTCGCCGGGGCCGCCGAGGAAGCCGAAGCCGCCGCGCTGGCGTTCGAGGTGAGTCCACGACCGCACCAGCCGCGAGGCCTGATAGTCGAGATGCGCGATCTCGACCTGCAGCGCGCCCTCGCGGGTCGAAGCGCGCTCGCCAAAGATCTCGAGGATCAGCCCGGTACGGTCGATGACCTTGGCTTTACAAGCCTTTTCCAGATTCCGCTGCTGGATCGGCGACAGCGCGCCGTCGATGACGAGCAGCTCGGCGTCATGCGCGGCGACGGCGGCGGCGATGCGCTCGACCTGGCCTTTGCCGAACAACGCCGACACCGACGGCTTGCGGACACGGACAACCTCCGAGTGCACGACATCGAGCTGGATGGCACGCGCCAGCCCTTCGGCCTCGGCGAGCCGCGCGTCGCTGTCACGCGGCAGCTGGCCGTCCTTGTCGCGCTCGGGCAGGACGACAATGGTCGGCGCGCCGAAGCGTACGCCGCGCTGCGCATCGAAGCCGGGCTGCGCGCCGAAGCCGGGAG
>CAXTTR010000093.1:0-9317 GCA_964247215.1 uncultured Sphingomonadaceae bacterium | reverse complement strand
CATCGGCGCACGACGACCAGCGAACCACGCGCGTTTCCATGAGCTAGTTCCAGTCTTAGTTAGTCGGTTGTCTATCCAAGTTTACTGCTGGAGGCAAGTTTACCGCTGGCGAAAGCAGTGCGCCGCGCCGATAGGAGCAACCGCATTTGGGAATGTGGGTGCGCCACCTGAACGAGGATGACTGCACATGACGGCCAAGTCTGACGGCATCAGTGGCAAGCCCGACGCGCGAGGCAGGAGAGCGGCATCCGCTGATCTGAAATATCGGACCGCGCCAAAAACTGAGAGGGCGCAGGGTACCTCGTCCAGCGCAGCACTGGTCAGGGCTGATCAGAGCCGTTTGTCTGCACGTACCCGCGCCTTGGACGCGGGCGAGCAGCTATTTGCGCTCCACGGTGTCCACGGTACGACGTTGCGCGAGATCGCCGCCGCGTCCGGTGTACCGATCAACCTCATCTCCTACCATTTTAAAACAAAAGAGGATCTGTATCGTGCCGTGCTGACCGGCCATGCTGCGCGGATCACCGCTATGCGGCGGGACCTTCTTAACCAGCTCGAATTGCGGCACTCGCCGAACCTTCCCCCGATCAGCGAGATCGTCGCAACGCTGTTCAGACCGATATTCCTGATGAAAGATCAGGATGCCGAACTCTGGGCAAATTTTGTGGGCTTGCTCAACAAGGAGCGCGGATCAGAGACTTGGCGCGAGACGATTGGAGCCAGCATTGCGTCGATGCTGAAGCAGTATGCGCTCCTTTTGCAACGCGCACTGCCATCGACGAAGCGCGCCGATATCGTTTTCATCCTGTCCCTATCGTTCTTGTCGCTGACGCTTTCCTCGCCGGCCGAAGCCCGCGCGATCATCGGAGACGAGCTGTTTGCTGACTGGGACGACGAGCGGGTGGAGGAGCGCTTGGTCCGAACTTTGACAACGGCAGTTCTGGCGCTGGCTTAAGACCGGCTAGCAAACTGGAGAACTTCTAGGAAACCATGCCCAGACGTTCAACGTCCTTGACTCATATCCCTAACACTGTGAGACGTACTCCCAGAGCGGAACAATCGCCGAGGGGAGTGATATGAAGAATGCGATTATCGTACGTGGTTTGCTGGCGAGCGCCTTGACGTTGCCCGCCGCCGCGGGACTGGCGCAGATTACCCCGGCTACACCGTCGTCGTCGAGCGGAGTGAGTGCAGATGCAGGCACACAGGCGGCGACACCTACCGATGGCTTGGCTGAAATCGTTGTGACCGCCCGCAAGCGCAACGAGCGTCTCCAGGACGTGCCGGTTGCGGTATCGGTGGTCAGCGGCAGCGCGCTGCTCGCACAAGGTGCGACCACCGTTCAGGACATCGCCCGGGTCGCGCCGGGATTATTCTATCAGTCGATCGAACCGTCGCGGCCTAACATCTATCTACGTGGAATCGGCACCCGGTCGTTTGACGCGGGTGCGGAGTCGTCGATCGGCACGTTTGTCGACGGGGTCTATATTGGCCGTTTCGGTTCGCAGCTCTCGGACCTGGTCGGCGTCGACCGGATTGAGGTGCTGAAAGGCCCGCAGGGCGCTTTGTTCGGCCGGAACACGATTGGCGGTGCGATCAATGTCGTTACCAAGAAGCCAGGCGACAACCTCGAGGCGCGGGTCTCGGGTACCTACGCTCGTGCATCTCACTTTGAAGCGAATACTTACGGTGCCACTGGACTCATCAGTGGTCCGCTCGTCGAGGGTAAGTTGTTCGGCTTGGTGTCATATGCGCACAATCACGACGATGGTTCATCGCTCGCAACCAACACCGGCAAGCTTTATAACGGTATCGACAGCGATACGGTGCGCGGCCGGATCGTCTGGAAGGCCGCGGACGATTTCGAGCTCGATCTGAACGGCGACTTCTTCCGCTCCCAAAATGCTTTAGGCTTTCGTTCGAGCGACGTGAACGGCCTGCGTCCGAACATTCTCGTCGCCAAACCCGGCCTAGTTTCGCCGATCGATCCCGACCTGTATAAGTTCACCCAGACGCCGGGCGTGGCGGACTCAAAGCGGCAGGGTGGCGGCGTCTCGCTGACGAGCACCTACAGCGGCGCGGCGGTGACCGCGACCTCGATCACGGCCTACCGCGCTGGCAAACAAAGCGGCAGTAGCGATCTGGATGGAACCGGGCTCGACACCGTCCAGAACCCGCTCGACGAACACTCGTCGCAGTTCAGTCAGGAGTTGAGGCTCAGCTCGACATCGGGCGGCGGTTTGACCTTCAACGACCGGTTCAACTGGCTGGTCGGCTTCTACTATTTTTCCGAAGATGTGGCTCGCAACGAAGGTCAGCGGATCGGGACCGACAGCGTTCTCTCGCTATTCAGCGGCGGGCAGTCGTTCACGCCGGTCAGCAGCGTCAACGTCAACACCGAAAGCTTTGCGCTGTTCAGCCAGGCCGGTTTCAAAATCACCGACCAGCTCAGTCTGGACGGGGGTTTACGCTATAGCAGCGATCGCAAGCGCGCCACGATCGGCGCGGTGACACCGTTGCCGCTGCCGTTCTTCGTACCTGCAAACTTTGAAGTAAATCCGAGCCGGACCTGGACCTCGGTCGATCCTTCGGTTTCGCTGTCGTACAAGCCCGTCAAGGACGTGCTTGTGTTCGCGAGCTACTCGAAAGGCTTCAAGAGCGGTGCCTTCCAGTATCTGGCCTTTACGGCACCGTCCGCGAGCCGCATCGTCGATCCCGAAAAGGTCGATGCCTATCAGGCTGGCGTTAAAGCTGATTTGTTCGAGCACCATTTGCGCGTCAATTTTTCGGCCTTCGAATATAAGTACGACAACATTCAGGTTCCCCGCATCGAGATTCCGCCCGGCGGTACGATCCCTTCGGTCACGCTGTCGAACGCGGCGAAGTCGACGATCAAAGGCTTCGAGGTGGAAGGTGCCGCGGTGTTGAACCGAACCTTCCGCGTCGAATACGGCTACGCCTATCTCGACGCAAAATTCGACAAGTACGTGTATTCCGCGACGCTCGATTTCAGCGGTAACAAGCTGACCCGCGCGCCCGAGAACACGCTCGACCTCGCCGGCATCGTTACCGTGCCGACGGGCATGGGCAAGCTCGAACTGCGCGCCGCCGCGAGCTATCTGAGCAGCTTCTACTTCGAGCCCGACAACGCCAAGGTCGATCCAGGAACGCGTGAGCCGGGCCGGACCTTGTACGACGCCTCGCTCAGCCTTGAGCACGGCCCGTATAGTGTCACGCTTTGGGGAAGAAACCTGTCGGACAAGGCCTATCGTTCGTCGGTCCTCAACATCTCCGGCTCCCGGCTAGACGAGGTGTGGGCACCTCGCCGCGTCATCGGACTGACCCTTGCGGCCGCGCTCCGGTGAGCCACTGCTAAGTAACGCTATCCAGGAGCCCACATGAAGACATTGATCAGGAATGCGTTTGTCGTTTCGGTCGATCCCGCGATAGGCGACATCGACGGCGGCGATATCCTGATCGAGAACGGCGTCATCGTCGACGTCGCTCGTGCGCTGGACGCGGCCGGGGCCGAGGTGATCGATGCTACCGGCTGTATCGCAATGCCGGGGTTCGTCGATGCGCACCGGCATTTATGGGAAGGCGCGCTGCGCGGCGTCGCCGCTGATTGGTCGATTCTTGATTTTATCGGTAATATCCGGCTGCTCGCGGCACAATTTTTCCGTCCCGAAGACATGTACGCGACCTCGTTCCAGGGGGCCCTTGAAGCACTGAACGCGGGGGTCACCACGGTCGCCGAATATTGTCACAATGCCCGCTCACCCGAGCACGTTCGGGAAAGCATCGCGGGCGTGCGCGCGGCGGGGCTCCGCTGCGTCTGGGGTTATAGTTTCACCGGCCTCTCGGGACGCAACCGGGCCGAAGCCGAAATTGCATTTGTCGAGGCGCTGGCAGCGCAGGAGTTCGCAGCCGGCGGGCTGCTCAGCTTCGCGATTTGCCCCGAGGAGCCGTACGCTTGGGATAAGGAAGGCGTCGAACCGCGCCGGCAGATTGCGCTAGCGCGGCAGCTCGGCGCGCAAATGTTCATGCACGCCAATTCCGTCGTCGAGATGGACGGCTCGCTGTCGCACGAAGTTGATAAGTTGCATGCGATCGGCGGCCTCGGACCTGATATGACGCTTGTCCATATGGGGTTCACGGCTCCTGAGGAGTGGACGCTGTTGGGTGAACACGGCGGGCACGCTGTGTTCACTCCGGAAACCGAGTTGCAGATGGGTCTCGGCTGGCCCGGTACTGGAGCAGCGCGAGCGGCTGGCGTCAACGTCGGCCTGGGAGTCGACATTACCGCGAATAACAGCGCCTCGATGTTCTGTCAGTGCCGGCTGGCGTTGCAAGTCGAGCGAGCCCAGACGATGTCGCATCCTGGTCGCGGATTTCAGACTCGCACGCCGATGGATTGCCGCGACGCGTTATATCTGGGCACGATGGGTAGCGCCAAGGCCGTCGGCCTTGGCGATCATGTCGGATCGCTGACGCCAGGCAAGCAGGCCGACATCGTGATACTGCGTGCCGACGATATCACCCTGACCGGGTGGGACCGCCGCAATGCCGCGGCGACGATTATCCAGCAAGCCGGTGTCAACAACGTCGAGACGGTTCTCGTCGCAGGACAGGTTGTCAAGCGCCATGGTCGCCTGATCGCTGACGCGGCGGCGGCGGCGACGGCGCTAGCTGCAGCTTCCGCTCATATTCATGCGCAAGTTCGTGAGGCGGGCGGCTTCGACGCCACGCAGGATGTCCTATACGCGCGATTGGGGGCCATGGCCGGCGCGTAGCGTATCAGTACCGATGTCTGCTGTGATTGACCGTTTCGGCCTTGCAAGAGCCGGCGAGGAATCGTCGGGGCTTGGACGCGTCGCAACCACCCTGTCGGTGGTGATGCTCGGTGCGGCGTCGGCGTGCTCGTTTGTCGATCGTCAGATCATGAGCCTGCTCGTCGGGCCAATTCAGGCAGACCTCAAGCTCACCGATACCGGGGTCAGCCTGCTGCTCGGGCTCGCGTTCGTCTTGTCCTATGCGCTTGCCGGGCCACCGATCGGGCTGGTCATCGACCGACGGCCGCGCTGGGGAATCATCTCCGCGGGCATTGCAGTCTGGAGCGTCATGACCGCGGCGTGCGCGCTTGCAGCGGGTTACTGGCAGCTGTTCCTGTGCCGGATGGGGGTCGGCATCGGCGAGGCTACGCTGAACCCCGCCGCTTATTCGCTGTTGCCCGATCTGGTCCGGCGCGAGCGATTGGGGGTGGCATTTGCGACCTTCGGCCTCGGCGTCTACGCTGGTGCCGGGCTGGCGTTGCTGATCGGCGGTCAGGTCATCGGCCTGCTGACCACGCAGCCCGCAATCACCTTACCGATGATCGGGACGATCCGCTCGTGGCAGGCGGTATTTCTGATGGTCGCCACACTCGGCGTGCCGCTGGCCATCATCGCGCGTCTCCTGCCTGAGCCGCGGCGAACTGGCAGCCTCGACGTTGCCGCGCCGCCGGTGCGCGAGGTATTGACCTACTTCAGGGCGCACCTTCGTCCGATCGGCGCTGTCGTCGCTTGCTGGGCCTTCATCTATATGGCCGGCTACGGCGTCGGTGCCTGGCTGCCGACCTTTCTGATCCGCAGCTTTGGCTGGACGCCGATGAAGGTTGGCCTGTGGTTTGGCTTGACGATCGTTGTGGGCGGCGGTGCCGGCGCTGTCTGCGGCGGTTTCGCGAGCGACTATTTTGCGGCACGGCGGCGCACCGGGCGGGTCAGTGTGCTCGCGCTCTTGACGCTACCCGCAGTGCCAGCGGCAATTGCTTTCCCGCTAGTCGCAAGTCCGGCACTGGCGCTGGCGCTGGCGGGGGTTTTCACCTTCCTGCAGGCAGCGGCCTCGTCGGTCGCGCCAGCGGCACTTCAGGATATCGTGCCAAGCCGGATGCGCGGTCTCGGCTCCGCGCTCGCGCTGACGGTAACGACGCTGCTTGGTCTCGGGCTCGGCCCGACGCTGGTCGCACTTGTCACCGACCATGTGTTTGCTGACAAGGCGATGCTGCGCTGGTCGCTGGCGGTCGTCGTTCCGTTGATGCTGGTAAGTGCGATCGCTGCAGCAATCGCTGCGTTGCCGACCTATTCGACGCTCAAGAAGGAGATTACCGGGTGACATCGGATAGCGTCGAAACCGGTCGCGGCACGGTCGTGGTAACGGGTGTCTCGAGCGGCATTGGCCGCGCCACTGCAGAGGTACTGCTCGCGCGCGGCTATCACGTGTTCGGAAGCGTTCGCAGCCAGGCCGACGCGGACCGAATGGTGCACGAAATCGGTGAGCAGCGGTTTACGCCGCTTCTGTTTGATGTAACGGACGAAGCCGGGATCGCGGCGGCGGCAGAGGTGGTGGCGCGCGCACTCGGCCGCCGGACCCTGACTGCGCTCGTCAATAGTGCCGGCATCGCGCTTTCGGGGCCGCTGCTGCATCAGAGCGCTTCCGAGTTCGCCAAACACTTTGAGGTAAATGTTATTGGCCCTTTTCTGGTGACGCGTGCCTTCACACCGTTACTCGGCGCGGATTCGGCGCGCGCCGGTAGCCGCGGCAAGATTATCATGGTCTCATCGATCTCGGGAGGACTGGCGACGCCTTTTCTCGGTGCCTATGCCGCATCCAAGCACGCGCTCGAAGGCTATGCCGACGCCTTACGCCGGGAATTGATGATGCACGGGATCGACGTGGTTGTCGTCGGGCCGGGTGCGGTACGCACCGCGATTTGGGACAAGGCTGAAAAGACGGACGCTGACGTCTACAGCGCAACGCCCTATGCAGCTGCCTTCGCTGGCTTCCGCAACTATGTGATCACCGGCGGCCGTCAGGGACTTCCCGCGACGCACGTCGGCGAGGTGATCGCCGCAATCATTGCGGCGAAGCGTCCCCGCGCGCGCTACGCAGTACTTAAAGGTCGCTTCGCAAACTGGACCTTGCCGCGCCTGATGCCTCGTCGTGTACTCGACCGGATCCTCGCAAAGCGGATGGGCCTAATACCGGGTTGATCCGGATATCGCTTCGCCCGCGAGACTGATGGGCGGCCTTGCCGCCCATCAGTCTCTATGCCGCGATCGTCGTCGCGGTGCCGCGCCAGACAACCGGAAACTGGTCCGAGTCGATCTGATCGCCGTCGTGCAAATCGTAATGATGGTGCGGCTGCGGCGGCGCTGAACGGTGGAACCGGTAGCGTACATCGTCGCCGGCGTAGCGGAACGACACTGCCCGGCGAGTCACATCGGAGGTATAATTTGGTCCCGAGCCGTGGATCAGATTCGAATGATGGACGATCACATCGCCCGGATCGGAAGCGTAGGTAATGATGTCGTAGGCACTCGGATTACCCTCGATATCAGGAAGCTGGACCTGTCCCTCTTCATCCTCGGCCTCGGGCATCAATGACCCGATCGACGCCTGCGCGACGAAGACATTTGCCTTGAAAAACGTTCCCCAGCGATGCGAACCGCGCACGTAGCGCATCGCGCCGGAGTCCTCTGTGACGATATCGGGCGAGACCCAAATACCGCACACCTGCTCGCCGCTCAGATGATAATAGGGTTCGTCGGTGTGGAAGGCAGTATACTCGCGCGTCGAGGGCTCCTTCATCAGCGTTTGATCATCGTAGAAATTGACTTTTCCAGCGCGGAACAGGCGCGCGGCGATGTAGGGCAACGGCGAACTGACGGCGAGCTCGCGGATATCAGCGTTGATCGTGTTTGCGCCGATCATGGAGACGAATTTGCCGCGGCCGCCGTCGTCGATCGCGGCAGCTCGCGCATCGGTCAGCACCGCCAAGCCTGCCGCATTCAATTCATCGGCGGTTTCACTGGCGTTGTATGTTTTGACGTGCGGGTCACTCCATTGTCCATAGAGAGCGCCGTTAATGCCCCGGCCGAGTTTTTCGATCAGATCGGGGGCTAATACTCCTCTGAGCCGGACAACGCCGTCGCGCTCGTAGATCAGAATCTCCTCTTCAGTGATATCGCGCAAAAGCCCAGTGGGTAGCATCGATTGCTCCTATACATTAACCCATCCCAAGATAGACAACTGTATAGCAGTGGTCCCGGTAATCAAGTTAATTCGTGCCGAAGGCAGTTGCCGCGGCCGTTAGCGATCGTACGATCCGGGACTCGATTTCGTCGTCGGTCCATTCAGCGGCAACCGCGTCGGGAAGGATTGCGGTCATATCGACCTCGGCAGCGAGCACCATTGCCCGCGTCGCCAGTTCGAGAATGAACAGGATGTCGGCTTTCTGCGCGGACGGCAGCACCCGGTGTAGGGTATAGAGGTAACGCCGTAACACCGGGCCGAGATCGCGCGCCATGGCGCGCGTCCAAACCTCGGTGCTGGTTTCCCGGTTAAGCAGCTGGGTCCAGTTCGACCAGCCTTCGACGTCGGTTGCCCGTAATGCAAAGAACGGGTGGATCAGCGAATGGATAATCTTCTCAACGGGCGCGGAATTGGGGGTGTAAGCCTCGTCGAGGTCATCAAGAAGCCGCTCGCGCATGTTGTTCAGCTGCACAGCACGAAGATCGACCACCGCGTTGAACAGGTCTTCCTTGTCGGGGAAATAGTAGGAGACGAGATTGACGTTGATGCCGGCTGTGCGGGCGATCTCTCGCAAAGGCGCGCCGTGCAAACCCTTCTTTGCAAAGAGTTCTTCGGCTGCCGCAATGATACGGTCCCTTGGTGCAATCTCATCAGTCAGCGTTTGTCGTTTCGCCATAGATTGATCCCGTTCAGCAATCTCGCGACTGCCTGTTGCGACCGCTACCGCGTCATGAACCGGCCCAGCGCAAATTCAAAGCTGCTCGGCCGTTCAGGATCGGCCCGCGTCATTAGTCGTAAATGGGCAGTGGGTCTCGACTTTGATAGACAGTCAGCCATATTTTCCTGTATGCCTGTAAATCCCGAGCTCGACTA
Source organism: uncultured Sphingomonadaceae bacterium (assembly GCA_964247215.1). Taxonomy (GTDB): domain Bacteria; phylum Pseudomonadota; class Alphaproteobacteria; order Sphingomonadales; family Sphingomonadaceae; genus Polymorphobacter_B. The sequence continues at coordinate 374 of CAXTTR010000093.1, read as the reverse complement.
CTAGCTCACTTCAACGCATTGGGACAGAGTAGATGCGGCTTGTCAGTTTTCAGTTGAAAGGTGAAACTCGCGTTGGGTCTTGGGTCGATGAAGATCGCCTGATTGTTGATCTCGCCCGCGCCGCGCCACCGGCCTCGAGCCCGTGGTTCGGGAGTATGATGCAACTGATCGAGTCTGGCGAACGCGCCTGGGACGAGGCGCGCGAACTTACCTCCCGAGCATCAGCCTCCGCAGTGGTTGAGACAAGCGCGGTTCGGCTCTTGGCGCCACTTCCGGTTCCAGCGCAGATCCGCGACTTTTTATGCTTCGAACAGCATTTGTTGAACTCGGCCAGCGCCGCGGTGACCATCCTGTCTGGACAGGCGGACGACCCC
>CAXTTR010000092.1:0-9349 GCA_964247215.1 uncultured Sphingomonadaceae bacterium | reverse complement strand
CGAGCTGCTGGACTGACTGCGGGAGTCTTGGCAAGGCAGAGGCGACGCGGTTCTGGACGAGGACCTGCGCGGTATCGAGATTGGTGCCGAGCTTGAAGACGACGTTGATCGTCGTGGCTCCGTTCCCCGTCGACGACGAGGTGATATACAGCATGTTCTCGACGCCATTGATTTCCTGCTCGAGCGGCGCAGCGACGGTGTCGGCGAGTACCTCGGCCGCAGCACCCGGATAGCTCGCGGTGACGGCGATCGTCGGCGGCGCGATCTCGGGATATTGCGCCACCGGCAGGCCCGGATAGGCGAAGATGCCGATCAGCACAATCAGCACCGAGATGACGCCGGCGAAGATCGGCCGGTCGATGAAGAAGTGCGAGAAGCGCATGCCTAGCGCGCCGCGCTCGCCGACGTCGCCGGCGGCTCGGTCAGCTCGGGCACCTGCGGGCCGGTGCCCGGCGCGGGCGACACGATGCGCCCCGCGACCGTGGTGACCTTGGTACCCGGCCGGGCGCGCTGGACACCGCCGATGATAACGTGGTCGGTCGCCGTCAGCCCCGAGCGCACGACGCGCAACCCGTCGACCAGCGGCCCGAGCTCAACAACGTGCGGCGTCGCAACCTTGTCGGTGCCGACAACCATCACGGTCTTACGTGTCTGATCGGTGACAACCGCGTCCTCAGGAATCAGCAGCCCGTTATACGAACCCGAGCCGAGCAGCCGCATCCGGCCGAACAGGCCCGGCGTTAGGATGCCGGTCGGGTTACGCACGATCGCCCGCCCGCGAATCGTCCCCGAGCCCTGATCGAGCGTGTTATCGACGAAGTCCATGCGGCCGTGCAGCCGGTAGTCGGCCTCGTCACCGAGCTTGATCTCGACTGGGTTGGGCGCGACGCGCGACGATGGCCGGGTGCCGGCCTGGTTGGCGCGCTGATACTTAAGGTACAGCGCCTCCGAACCGGTAAAGCCGAAGTAGATCGGGTCGAGCGAGACGATCGTGGTCATGATCGTCGTGCCGTTGGTGACGTAATTGCCGACGCTCAGCCGCCGGTCCGACAAGCGCCCTGACGCAGGAGCAATAACATGTGTAAAATCGACGTCGAGCTTACGCGCTTGCGTCGTCGCGGCGGCGCTGTCGACGGCCGCCCGCGCCTGCTGCGCGGTCGAGCGAGCATTTTCATATTCCTCCTGGCTGACCGCCTTGGCATCGAGCAGCGTTTTGGTGCGCGCCAGCACTGTGCCCGCGACAGTCGCGGCAGCCTTGGCGCGACTCTCCTCGGCCTCTGCCTGCGCCAGCACCGCCTGAAACGGCCGCGGATCGATGACGAACAGCAGCTGGCCCTTGCGCGCGAACTGGCCGTCACGGAAGGCGATCTTCTGGATGTAGCCCGACACACGCGGGCGCACATCGACACTTTCGATCGGCTCGAAGCGCCCGCTATACTCGTCCCAGTCGACGATGCGCTTGACCATCGGGGTCGCGACGGTGACCGACGGCGGCCCGCCGCCGGGACCGCCCGGTCCCGGAGCACCGGCGTCGGCATCCTTTTTAGCGCAAGCAGCCAGGACCAGCGCAGTAGCAAGTACGACCGGCAGCTTCGAACGCATGCAATAATGTCCCCGAGCATGGTACTAGACCGTGCTAACCCCGTACTTAGGGATGCTGCGCTGCAGCGTCCACCCGTTACGGTAATGAAACGCAGGGTTATTCTTCGGTGCGGAACAGCACCGCTTCGCCAATAAGGAAAAATAGGCCGAACGCCGACCATGCTGCGAGCACCGGCGGCACGGTGCCGAAGTCTCCCATTGCCACCATGAAGTTGTCGGCGACGAAGAACGCGAAGCCGAGCAGCATGCCGGAGACAATACGGATGAACAGCCGCCCCGAGCGCGCCAGTCCGAACGCTGCGACCGAACCGAGCAGCGGCATCAGCACCGCCGACAGCGGCCCGGCGATTTTATGGTTGGCGGCAGCGACGAGCGGATCAACTGGCTTGCCGGCTTCACGCTGCTGATTGATTGTTGGCAGCAGCTTCCAGAACGGTACGAATTTGGGATTGACCGAGACGGTGGTGAACTGCGCTGGGATGATCCGGCTGTTGAAGGTTAGCGCGGCAGGCGCCGACTCGGTACCGCGCACTACGTCAAACACCCGCGCCGTGCTAAGCTGCCAGCCGCCGTCGATTGGCCGGGCGCTGGCGGCGCGGACGACGCGCAGCAGCTTGTTTTCGCGGCGTTCATAGATGGTAACATCGTCAAGCCGGGTCGCGGCCCCGCTACCGGTGACAACTTCGGCGTGGAACAGGTCGTTCCCGGACCGCGCCCAGCCCTCGGTCAGCTTGACCCCCGTTGCCGCAACCGGCTTGTAACCGGCGGTTTGCCACGCGCTTAGCGTTTTGTTCGCTCTTACCCCGACGCGTTCGTTGAAAGCGAAGTTGAGGACTGCGATACCGAGCGCGGCGACGACCAGCGGCGCGAGGATCTGGTGAGCTGAGATTCCCGCCGACTTGAAGATCACCACTTCGCTGTTCGAGTTTAGCGTCGCCAGCGTCACCAGTGTCGCGAGCAGCACCGAGAACGGCAGGAAGAGCGCGATCAGCTGCGGCACGCGCAGCGCCACATAGTGCCACAGCGCCGCTTCGCCATTGCCCGCCGCGAGTATACGGCTTGACTCACCGAGCAGGTCGAGCGTCTCGAGCACGACGATCAGCCCGGCGAGGAAAGCGAAGCTGCGCACGAGGAACAGCCGCGCGGTGTACCAGGCGATCGTCCGCGACGGAAACAGGTTGAACAGCAAGCGCTTACTCCGCCGCAAGCGCGGAAGGCTGCGCGTCGATGCCGCTCTGCCAGTCGGCGGGCTCGGCAGGACGGGTGCGCTTCCACAGCTTCGCCAGCCAGCTTCCCAGCTGGCCGAACCAGCGGTCGAGCGCGCCAATCGGCTGGCCGCCGGGCTGGTACGCCAGCACATAATATAGCCAGCCAACAAGCAGCGTGAACAACGCGAACGGCACCCACTGCGCCAGCACCGGATCGACCCGCCCGATGCCACCCATGCGTTCGCCGTACTCGGTGATCTTGTGATAGGTCACGAGGATCCCGACCGACAGAAATACGCCGAGTGCGGAGGTCGAACGCTTTGGCGGCACTGCCAGCGCGACGGCGAGGAACGGCAACAGGAACATTACCACGCATTGCACGATGCGCCGGTTCAAGGACGCAACACTCATCCGGCGCTGGACCGGATCAACGCCGGGCGCGACGCCATTATGCGCCAGCTCGGGCAGGGTCAGCTCGAGGTTCTCGTCGCCGCGCTTTCGGAAGCTGCCCATCGCCGGGAGGTTCACCGGCAGATCGTGCTGGTCGAACGACAGCACCCGCGGCGCAGCGAAGCCGGTCTCGTTGTGGACCAGCGTACCCTTATAGAGCCGCAGGAGGATGACATCGGGATTGTCGGTCGACAGGAAGGTACCGCGGTCGGCGGTGACCGCCACCGACTGGCCGGGCTTGCCTTCGGCACGCACGAACAACCCGCGCAGGTCGCTGCCCTTGTTCAAGCTCTCCTCGACCCGTAACGTCGTGCCCTTGCCGAGCTTGGCGAACTCGCCAACCTTGATGCTCGCTCCCAGCGCCCCCGAGCGCAGTTCGAACCGCAGCGCTTCATAAGCATAGCGCGCATAGGGCTGGAGGAAACCGACGACGCCGAAGTTGATCACCGCGAATAGTGCCGCGAACAGCAGCGGCACGCGCAGCATTCGGGTGTAGGACACGCCGACCGCGCGCAGCGCATCGATCTCGCTCGACAACGCGAGGCTGCGAAACGCCAGCAGAACGCCGAGCATGACGCCGATCGGGATGCCGAGGCTAAGATACTCGGGCAACAGATTGCCGAGCATCTTCCAGACGACCGACACCGGGCCGCCCTCATTCATGACGAAGTCGAACAGCCGCAGCATCTGATCGAGCAGCAGCAGCATCGCCGCGATCGTCAGCGTCGCCAGCAACGGCACAATGATGGCGCGCGCGAGATAGCGGTCGAAACGGGTAAGGAATGCCAACGCGGCGCTTTCTTGGGGTGCGGGCCAGCCTTAAACATCACCCGCTGCCCCAGCGCAAGCTGGGGCCCATTGTCGACATAGGGAGCGCTCTCGATCGACAATGGGCCCCAGCTTGCGCTGGGGCAGCGGGTGATGTCATATTTCCGTTCACGTATCGGCGTCTAGGCCGCCACCGCCAGCTGCAACCCGACGATGCGCGCTGCATCCGAAAACCGCGCCAGCACGGTCTCGACCTGGGCGCTGCTATGCTCGGCGCACAGTGAGCAGCGCAGCAGGAACACGCCCATAGGCGTCGCTGGCGGGCGTGACATGTTGACGTAGACGCCGCTCTCGAGCAGCGCCTGCCACATCCGCACGGTGGTTTCCTGGTCGGGCATCAGCACCGAGATGATTGCGCTTTCGGGCGTCTTGGTGGCGAGGTCGAACCCCGCCGCGCGTAAGCCCCCGTGCAGGCGGCGGGTCGCCTCCCACAGATGCGCGCGCTTGTTTTGATTGAACATCAGTTTGCGGATCGAGGCTGCGGCGCTGGCGACGACGGCGGGCGGCAGCGACGCGGTGAAGGTGTACGGGCGGCAGACCAGCCGCAGGATCTCGAACTTCGGATGGTTCGAGACGCAGAACCCGCCGACGGTGCCGACCGACTTCGAGAATGTCCCGATGATGAAGTCGACCTGGTCCTCGACCCCCGCCGCCTCGGTCACGCCGCGGCCATGGTCGCCGAAGAAGCCCATCGCGTGCGCCTCGTCGACGAGCACCATAGCGCCGTGAGCACGCGCGACCGCGACGAGATCGGCCAGCGGTGCGATGTCACCGAGCATCGAATAAACACCCTCGAGTACAACGAGCTTGCCGGCGTCGGCAGGCAGGCGGCCGAGCCGCTTGTCGAGATCGTCGACCGAGTTATGCCGGAACCGCACGATATCGGCGTTGCCGAGCGCGCAACCGTCGTAGATCGAGGCGTGGCTGTCGGCGTCGAGGATGACATAGTCGCCGCGCCCCGCCAGCGTCGAGATGATGCCGAGATTGGCCTGATAGCCGGTCGAGAACACCATCGCGTATCTGGTGTCGTAATAATCCTTGAGCGCGTCCTCGCACTCGCGGTGGCCCTGGTAGGTGCCGTTCAAGACCCGGCTGCCGGTGGTGCCCGCACCGAACTTCGCCAGTGCTGCCTGACCCGCGGCGATGACGTCGGGGTCGAAGGTCATGCCCATGTAATTGTAGGTGCCGAGCAGGATCGTCCGGTTGCCGTCGATGATCGCCTCGGTCGGCGACAGCACCTCGGACATGACGATCGCGAACGGGTCGCGGACGCCGGTCTCGAGCAAGTCGTGCCGCTCGCCGATCAGCGCGTCGAATTTGCTGAACAGGTCGGTCATCGCGGTTACTTCGCCGTCAGCTTGGCGACGGCATCGGCGACCTGGCCGATCGTCTCGAGCTCGGGCAGTAGGTTGAGCGGCAACACGATATCCCATTCGTCTTCGATATTGGCGACCAGATCCATCACCGTCAGGCTATCCATCTCGAGGTCGTTGGCAAAGCTCGTCGTCTCGCCGAGCGCGATCGTCTTACGGTTCAGCGGCGCAATCAATTCGCAGATGCGCGCGAAGATGCGGGGGCGATCGGTCATCGACGCGTCCTACGTGGCAAGCGGCCGGGTTGCCAAGACAATATGGTGAAAGCGGGGCCGTCGTCGAAGCGTCAGCGCAGCCAGCCCTGCGCGCGGTACCATGCCGCAGTCGCCCCGATCCCTTCAGCGGCCGCGATTTTCGGCTGCCAGACCGCCGTTGGAAGCTGGCGGTCCGCAGCGACGCTCCAGTCGGGATGCGCTAGGTAGCGTGCCCGGTCGAAGCTCAGCTTCGGCAGCCGACCAGCGGCGCGCGACGACAGCGTATCGACCAGCGCACCGAGCCGCATCCCCGCCGACCCGAGGGTCACTAGCCGCGGACGGCGGCCCAGCACGGCACCGATAAGCATGGCGAGCTCGGCATGCGTGTAGCCTCCCGCTTGACCGTCATCGATTTCGAAGACACCCGGAAGCGGTGCTACAGCAACGGCCAGTAGCGCCGCCGCGAGATCGCTGACCTCGATCAACGAGAACCGCCCGCGGCCGGGCAGCAGCGCGATGCCGCGCGTCACCATTTGGTAAAATGGCAGCATTTCGGTGTCGCCGGGGCCGTAGACGCCGGGCGGGCGGATGACGATCCAGTCGCGGTCGCTCGCGGTGAGAAGCGCCTCGCCCGCCGCCTTGCTCGCGCCGTACATTGAAAGCTCCGGCTCGCGTGCGGCAAGTGAGGAGACATGGACGAAGCGGCGGACACCGGCGGTGGTGGCAGCGGTTAAAATCGAGGCGGTGCCCGCGACATTGCCTGTGTCGAACTCGGCGCGGGTGCGCGCATTGACGACTCCCGCGAGGTGGATGACCGCGTCGGCCCCGTCGCAGAGCGCGCCGGGATCGGCCAGCGTACCGCTGACCCAGGTCACGCCGAGCTGCGCGGGTTGCGGCGAGCGGGTGAGGGCGCTGACATGGTGGCCCTGCGCGGCGGCAACGCGCAGCAGGCGGCGGCCGACGAAGCCGGTGCCGCCAGTGACGGCGAGGATCACTTCCTGCTGATCTTACTGCTCCCCTCCCACCTTTTGGGAGGGGTCCGGGGTGGGCAATGCGAACGATATTTCGCCGCGGTAAAGGCTTGACTGTCGAGGTCTCGCGTATACGCCGTCGAGCTTACGAAGAATTGCCTCACGCGGCCCCATCCCCCGGCCCCCTCCCAAAGTGGGAGGGGGAGCAGGGAGGTCACGCCGCGATCTCGAACGGCTGGATTTCGCCTGACAGATATTGGCTCCGCGCCTTCGACCGGCTGAGCTTGCCCGAGGAGGTGCGCGGCAGCGTCCGCGGCGGCACCAGCTCGACGACGCAACTCATCCCGGTAATGGCGCGAACCTTGACGCGGATTGCCTCGCGCAACGCGCTGCGTTCGGCGAGGCACGAGGTGCGGCACTGAACCAGCACCGCGGGAGCCTCTTCGCCGCCCGGCGTGGTGATCGAGAACGCCGCGATGTCGCCTGCCTTAAAGCCGGGCAGCTGCTCTATTGCCCACTCGATGTCCTGCGGCCAGTGGTTCTTGCCGTTGATGATGATCATGTCCTTGGCGCGGCCGACAACGTAGATATAGCCGTCGGCAACGTAGCCCATGTCACCAGTGTCGAGCCAGCCATCGGGGCTGAGCACCGCAGCGGTCGCCGCGGCGTCGCCGAAGTACCCCGCCATGATACCTTCGCCGCGCACGAAGATGCGCCCGATGTGACGTTCGGCAAGCGCTTCATCGCCGTCGCGGATCTCAACGGTCAGCCCCGGCAGCGGCTTGCCGCAGTTGACGACGGCGCGGTATCGCGTAGCCGACGACGGCTGGACCGCCAGCCCGGCATAGCCTTCGCCCGACAGCACGCGCTCGTCGACCAGATCGGTGACGATGCCCTCGCCGACCGGCATTATGCTCACCGCAAGCGTCGCCTCGGCGAGCCCATAGCTCGGCAGGAACACCTTGGGATTGAAGCCGGCCGGGGCGAACGCGGCGGTAAACGCCTCCATGACATCGGGCCGGATCATGTCGGCACCGTTGCCCGCCACCCGCCAGCGTGACAGGTCGAAGCGTGCCGCAACATCGATCGACGAGCTGATGCGCCGCGCGCAGATATCGTAGCCGAAAGTCGGTGAATAGCTCAAGCTGTGCCCCTCGTTACGGCTGACCAACGTCAGCCACGACAACGGACGCCGGGCGAAATCGTCGGTGGCGAGATAGTCCGCCGACATCTGATTGGCGAGCGGCGATAGCAGGCAGCCAACCAGCCCCATGTCGTGATAGAATGGCAGCCACGACACAACGCGGTCGTCCTCCTGAACCTGCGTGCAGGTCGCGTGTCCAGCCAAATTGGCGAGCAGCGCGCGGTGAGTGACGGTGACGCCATGCGGGAAGCGCGTGCTGCCGCTTGAATATTGCAAATAGGCGATATCGTCGGGCTTGGCTTGCGGCAGCGCCGACTCCGACTGTGGCAGCAGCACGAAGCCGTCCCAGTCGAGCGCGTCGCACAGCCCCGATGCTGCGGCAGCGACCAGCGGGAACAGCCCCGGCGGCGACAGCACCAGCGCCGGATTGCAGCTCAGCAGCTGCGTGCGAATTTGCTCGATATAGGCATCTCGCCCGCCAAACGAGGTCGGCAGCGGCAGCGGTGTCGGCAGCGCCCCCGCATAAACCGCGCCGAAGAATAGCGCGACGAACTCGGGCGACGTCTCGGCGATCAGCGCGACCCGGTCGCCGGGCTTGATACCCGCCGCAATCAGCCGTGCCGCATGCACCAGCGCGTCACCGCGCAGCTCGGCGTACGGGTAAGCGCGAGCGAGCGTCGCACGCGCATCGAAGAAATTGACACCACGCTGGCCTTGCGCGGCATAGTCGAGCGCCGCACCGAGCGTCGCAAAATCACCGTTACGCCGCCGCAGGCCGTCGAGCGTCGGCGTCGGCGTGTGCAATGCGAATGCGGCGGTGGTCGTCTGCAACAAGCTTACGTCTCCCTGCCGTTCATCCTACACCCTTGCGCGATCAAACGAAATCCGCACTTGCCGTCGCCTATGTCGCTGCCGCACGTTCAAAATCCGACGTGATAGTGGCAGCAACGTGGCACAGCAGCGCAAAGGCCCTCCGACCCCGCCGCCGCCGCTCGATCCCGAGCGGCTGCGGTCGCTGGCGCTGCGCTATGTCGAGCGCTTTGCCACATCGGAAGCGAAGCTGACGCGCTATCTCCACCGTAAGCTGTACGAGCGCGGCTGGGGCGGCGACGCAGCTCCGCCACTGGCAGCACGCGTCGATACGTTGGTCGCGAGCCTGGTGGAGCTCGGTTATGTCAACGACCGTGCCTTCGGCGAAGCGCGCACCCGCGGCCTCAGCCGCCGCGGCTTCGGCCCGCGCCGCGTCACCGCCGACCTCGGCGCGGCGGGGCTGACGCGCGAACTGGCGAGCGAACTAGGCGAAGCCGTCGACGCGGAAGCCGCCGCCGAGCGCTTCGCCGAGCGGCGGCGCTTCGGGCCGTACGACGCTGCACCGCGCGATCCTGACCGGTATAGAAAGCAGGTCGCGGCAATGCTGCGCGCGGGGCATGGGTATGATGTAGTGCGGCGGGTGCTGGCGGATAAAGGTGGGGAGGATGGCTTGAATGAAGCAAAACACATAGATTAAACAACGAGCCTAATTGACCTTTGTCCATGTGCAATCGTATTTGAAAATGCTCTCAATCTTCCAGCAGTAGTC
>CAXTTR010000091.1:0-9459 GCA_964247215.1 uncultured Sphingomonadaceae bacterium | reverse complement strand
CGATCCTGCAACGGTTTTCTTGACGCGGGCCGTTCCAGCCGCTATCGCCGCGGCCTGCCCGAAAATCACCGGAGTTCCTTATGGCGCGCGTCACCGTCGAAGATTGCGTCGACAAGATCCCGAACCGCTTCGAGCTCGTGCTGATGGCCGGCACCCGCGCCCGGCAGCTGGCGAGCGGTGCCGAACTGCTTGTCGACCGCGACCGCGACAAAAACCCCGTCGTGGCGCTGCGCGAGATTGCCGAAGAGCGCGTCAAGCCCGCCGAACTGCAGGAGTCGCTGGTCGCTTCGATGCAACGCGTCGTCCAGTCCGAGGATGACACGCCCGATGCCGTCGGCTCGATTGCAGCCTCGGCGGAGGCACTGCGGCTAACCGCGGCGCAGCCGCCGCGCAACCAGAATCTGGGGCCGGATTACGAGTAGCTCGCGGCGAGTACCTCCCGCTACGACCGGACTCGATACCACGCATGACAACGCAGTGATGGCCTGAGCGGTTGTCGGCGACAGCAGCAGCCGGTTACGGCACAACGCGCCGATGTTTCCCGCCGACACCCGTACCCCCGACGCCGCCCCCGCCAGCTGGGTCGACCATCTTCCCGCTGCCGCCCGCCCCTATGCGCGGCTCGCCCGGCTCGATCGCGCGGCGGGAAGCTGGCTGCTGTTCTGGCCGTGCGGGTGGGGGCTAGCGCTGGGCGGCGGGCTGGCGGCGCGCTGGTGGCTGCTGCCGCTGTTCGGCTTCGGCGCGGTGGCGATGCGCGGCGCGGGGTGCGTGTACAACGACATCGTCGACCGCGATCTCGACGCGCAGGTCGCTCGCACGCGGGACCGCCCGGTGGCGAGCGGGCGGGTTACGGTGCGGGCGGCGTGGGTGTGGCTGGTAGTGCTGGCGCTGTGCGCGCTGCCGGTGCTGCTGGCGCTGCCGCTTCCTGCGGCGGGGGTCGCCGTAACGAGCCTCGCGCTGGTCGCGGCATACCCGTTCATGAAACGGGTGACGTGGTGGCCGCAGGCGTGGCTCGGGCTGACGTTCAACTGGGGTGTGCTGGTCGGCTGGCTGGCAGCGCGGGCGGCGCTGGATGCGGCGGTCGAGGTCACGCCGATGCTGCTGCTCTACGCCGCAGGAGCGTTCTGGACGCTGGGGTACGACACGATCTATGCGCTGCAGGATATCGAGGACGACGCGCTGGCGGGAATAAAGTCGAGCGCGCGGGCGCTCGGCGGGCGGGCGCGGGCGGGCGTGGCGATGTTCTATGCGATCAGCATCGCGCTGATGGCGGCGGCGGTGTGGGCGATGCACGCCGACCGGCTCGCGCTGCTGGCGCTGCTGCCGGCGGCGCTGCACTTCGTGTGGCAGGCGGCGGCGCTGCGCGACTATGCGCCGGCGCGGGCGCTGCGGCTGTTCCGTAGCAATATCGCGGCGGGAGCGCTGGTGTTTGCGGGGCTGGCGGTGGTGGGGCTGGCGTAAGGGCGCGTCACATGTCCTCCGCCCGCCGCCGGATTACCAAGTTCCGGATCTCGCTCATGTCCTCCATCGCGAACTTGACCCCTTCGCGGCCCAAGCCCGAATCCTTGACACCGCCATAGGGCATGTTGTCGACGCGGTAGCTCGGCACGTCGTTGATGACGACGCCGCCGACCTCGAGCCGGTCCCAGGCTTTCAGCATGTGGAACAGGTCGCGGGTGAAGACGCCGGCCTGCAAGCCGAACTTCGAGTCGTTGACCTCGTCCAGGGCCGCGTCGAAGTCGGTGAAGGTCGAGAACATCGCCACCGGGCCGAACGCTTCCTCGCGGTATAGCGCCGTCTCGCGCGGTACGTCTTCGAGCAGTGTCGCCGGGATTGTCGTACCGTCGCGGGTGCCGCCGCACAGCAGTCTGGCTCCCGCACCAACCGCCTGCTGGACCCAGTTATCGAGGCGGGTTGCCTCGCCGAGGTCGATCATCGGGCCGATGAAGGTCGCCTCGTCGTGCGGGTTGCCGGTGATCAGCGCCTTGGCACGGTCGACCATGCGGCCCTTGAATGCCGCATACACGTCGGCGTGGACGATGATCCGCTGGACGCCGATGCACGACTGGCCCGACTGGTAGAACGCGCCGAAGATGGTACGCTCGGCCGCATCGTCGAGGTCGGCATCGCGGTCGATGATCACCGCGGCGTTGCCGCCGAGTTCCAGGACGACCTTCTTCTTGCCGGCGCGCGCCTTCAGGTTCCAGCCGACGCCGGGCGAGCCGGTGAAACTGAGCAGCTTGAGCCGGTCATCGGTGGTGAACAGGTCGGCACCGTCGCGGCTGCAGGGCAGGACCGAGAACGCGCCCTTGGGCAGGTCGGTCTCGGCGAGCACCTCGCCAATGATCAGCGCCCCCAGCGGCGTGCGGCTCGCGGGTTTGAGCACGAACGGGCAGCCGACCGCGATCGCGGGCGCGACCTTGTGCGCGGCGAGATTCAAAGGGAAGTTGAACGGCGAGATGAAGCTGCACGCGCCGATGGGGACGCGCTTCCACATGCCCTGATAGCCGCGGGCGCGCGGCGCGATGTCGAGCGGCTGGACCTCGCCGGTGATCCGCACCGATTCCTCGGCGGCGATGCGGAAGGTGTCGATCAGCCGCGAGACCTCGCCGCGCGAGTCGCGGATCGGCTTGCCGGCCTCGACGCACAGCGCATAGGCGAGCTCGTCGGCGCGCTCGGTGAAGCGCTCGACGCAGTGCATCAGCACCGCCTGGCGCTCATAGGCGGCCATGGCGCGCATCGGCGCTTCGGCGGCATGCGCGGCGGCAATCGCGGCGTCGATCATCGCCGGATCGGCGAGCGCGACGCGGGTGGCGACCTCGCCGGTGAACTTGTCGGTGACCGCGAGAGCGGTGTTAGGCTGCTGCGCGACGTTGGCGAGGTAGAGCGGGTATTGGGGGCGAAGGCTGGGCATGGAGAGGCTCCTTTCAAGCTTTATGCCAGCCGGAGCTCCCTCCCCCAACCCCCTCCCCAAGAGGAGAGGGGGCTAGAAAGAACGTAACCCGCTCCTAGCCCCCTGTCCTCTTGGGGAGGGGGTTGGGGGAGGGACGCTTGAACGCGCCAACTAACCCTGCCCCAGTTCCGCCTTCAGCTTATCCGCCCACACTTGCCCCTCGTCGCCGCCCCACAGCAGCCAGGCGACGTAGCCCGCCGACGGGTCGCTCTCGTCGCCCCAGACGTGCGCGTGCGCCTGCTTGTCGACGGCGTGGCGGGCGAAGTAGCTTGAGATCGTCACGACGTCGTGGGTCGATACCGGCTCGCGCGCCGCGAGCTTGCGGGCGCGCAGCAGGCCGACATCGGTGCCGCCGCGGCCGAATTTCTCGCGCAGCTTGAGGCCCTTCTCGGCGTTGTGCGCAACTTCGGCGGGCGGGATCAGGTTGGGCTTGCTCACTTGGCTTTCGACTTTGCTGCGGGTTTGGGCTTGGCGGCGGCTTTCGGCTTGGTTTCGGCTTTCGGCTTGGTCTCGGCCTTTGCTGCCTTCGCGCTCGACTTCTTCAGCGCCTCGGGTTTATGCGCGGCCTTCCCGCCCTTGTCACTCTGCACGATATATTCGGGGTTGTCGGGCGAGGCGGCGACCTTGTGGCCTTTGATCGCGGTCGGCCCGGTGACTTTCTCGACGACCTTGCCAACCGAATGCCCGCCGCTGCTATCCCACTCGACCCGGTCGCCCGGTTTGAACTCGGTCATGTTACGGCTCCTTCACCACGACAACCGAAAACACCAAGCCGGGTTCCTAAGGCATCATGACCGGCGACACGGACAGATTGCCGCCGTCAACGGTAAGCCGGTTGAACGACGGCCGCGTGCTGCGTAGCCGCTCGGACAGCGTCCCCGCGCCGATCAGCCGGATCGGCCGCACGCCGCCGTGCCAGACCAGGTCGAAGGGGTCATGCGTATGCCCGCTGAGCACCGCATCCGCGCCCGCCGCCGCGAGCCGCCGCAGCGCCTCCGCGCCGCCGCGCGTGCGCCCGGTGGTCGAGGTTTCCGCTGCGTCGACCAGCGGATGATGGCAGGTGATGATCGACAGCGCCCCCGGCGGCCGCAGCTTCAGCGCCGCCAGCGCCGCATCGAGCGACTTTGGCTGGACGACGCCGAGCGACCAATTTCGGCGAAACTGCGCCTGCGCCGCGGTACGCAGCGGGATGATCTCGACGCCGGGCAATCTGAGCTCGCGCTCAATCGCCGCCTCAAGCCGGTTGAACCGCCCGAACGGCGTCAGCAGCCGCGCCAGCGGATTATACACCGGCAGATCGTGATTGCCGGGCTCGAGCAGCACCGGCGCGTTCAGTGTGTTCAGCCACGCTTCGGCGTTGCGGTACTCGCTTTTGCGCGCCGCCGCGGTCAGATCCCCGGTGAGCAGCACCACATCGGGGCGGTCGCTGGCGACGCTCGCGGCGAACCACGCGAGCGCCGCGCGGTCTTCGGTGCCGAAATGCACGTCGGAGACATGGAACAGGGTGACGCTCATGCTTGGGGCACCGCCGCTGACGTCTTGATAAATCGCAGCCGTGTCTCGGCGAAGCGGATCGTCGCCGGACTGCGCAGCTTGACCGGCTCGCCGTCGAACAGGGCCGAGACGGTGAGGTTGGCACTGAGCGTCAGCGAGCGGCAGCGGCTGATGCTGATGTCGGGATCGTCACGCCAGTTGCCAAGCAGATACTTGCCGCCGAGGATCGCCGCGCTCAGCCCCGAGATCATGCCGACCGAAGCGATTTCGAGCGTGCCAGCCTGCGGCGTGATGAAAATAGCGCGGCGGCGGCCGGTGTGGACCGCATCGCCGACGACGCGCACCGAGCGTACGAACGACTTGCGCCAGGCGAAGCTCAGCGCCCGGCGGACCCCGCCCCACGCGCCGCTGCGGACGCGCTCGCGGGCGTGCACCCATGCCGACGCCGGGCCCGCGATGACGCCGCACATCGCGCGTGCCTGATCGCACACCGCCAACGGCATGCGTTGCGCCGGCGCGTCCGCCGCGGCGATCAGAATATCACTCCAGGCAGCATCGCCGTGCAGCGACTTGGCGAGCATGTTCATGGTGCCGCCGGGTAGCACAAGGCAGACACCGTCCCAGTCGTCAGCGGTGGCGGTCGCGGCATTGATCGTCCCGTCGCCGCCGAAAACCACGAGCGTATCGGCTCCGGCGGCGGTCAGCGCCTTGGCATCGGGCAACGGTGTACCGGGGAAAATCGTGTGGCCGGCCGCTTCGAGCCCAAGCGCCGCCAGCTTTGCGCCGAGCTTGTCGAGCACGGCGGTCGAGGCCGATCCCGATGCCGGATTCGTAATGAGCCAAAGCCGATGCATCGTGCGCGGGTAACAGTTTGTTTCGAGTGCGGTTCCCGAGCGGCGTGCTGACCTTCTGCTCCCCTGCCCTTCAGGAAGGGGAGCAGTTATGGCTCCCCTACCGTCATTACCGGGGACAACACGACTTCCCGCGCCGCCAGCCCTGCCAGTGCAGGGCTCAGCGCGGCGCGGTCGAACGCCGCCAAAATCGCTGCAAACCGCATCTCGACGACAGCGCGGAATTCGACGTGGGTGAAGATGTACAGCTCGTTCGCCAGCACCCCCTCGAGCACGCGCGCTGCCAGCGGTGCGGTCGGTATCCCGTTCAACACCGCCTGCACCGCAAAGTTCGACATATCGGGCGCGGTTGGCGCGCCGTATTGCGGCTGCCGGTTGCGTCCGCTCTCGTAGATGCGGGTTTGGACGAAACCCGGGCACAGGATCGAAACGCCGATGTTCTTCGGCGCGAGCTGCATCGCCCAGCCTTCGCTCATCGCGACGACGGCGAACTTGGTGGCGCAATACGGCTCCATTCCGGGGGCGGCGAGCATGCCCGCCATCGATGCGGTGTTGACAATGTGACCGCCCTCGCCGTGGCTGGCGATCAGCGGCACGAACACCTCCATGCCATAGACGACGGCTTTCTGATTGACGTCGACAACCCAGTCCCAGTCGCCTTCGGGGATGCTGCCGAACTCGCCGCCGCTGCCGACGCCGGCGTTGTTGCAGACCAGGTGGACCCTACCGAACGCGGCGATGGTGGCGAGCGCGGCGGCGCGGACCGAGTCGCGGCTGGTGACATCGGCGACGACGCTGGCGACCTTGACCTGCTTCGCGGTCAGCGCCGCCTGTGCTTCGGCCAGCGCCGCGGCGTCGATATCCGCGAGCATGATGTTCATGCCCTGGTGGCCGAACACCTCGGCCAGGGCGAAGCCGATGCCGCTCGCTCCACCCGTGATGAAGGCCGTTTTGCCGCGCAGGTCTTGCATGTTCTGGGATCCCAAGGAATTTCGTCGACGTTGCCGTTAAACGGCGTGCAACGCCAGTCACAACGATCAGGCAACCCGTTATCCGGCCGTGAACGTTTCGGATTGATAATGGCATTGCCACTTTACTGAAGGTCTTATCCAATGCGATTTTCGATGCGACGCCTGTTTCAGGCGATGCCGTTGCTTGCCCTGCTTGCGTCCGGCGCCGCTCCTGCCGCGACCGCGGCGGCGTTCACCCCGCCCAAGTTCGTCATCGGCGTGTTCCTGCAGCCCAACTACAAACTTGCCACCTGGGCGCAGCGCGGCATCAATACCGCGTTCGGCTATGAGACGCTCGGCGGGACGGTGAGCAATGCCGACTGGAGTACGGCGGCGGCGGCGCAGGGCATGGCGTACATCCGCGTCCCCGGCAACGATCTCGCCGCCGACGCGCGCGACCCGCACCTGCTCGCCTGGCTGCAGCCCGACGAGCCCGACATCAACAAGACCGATCCCGCGGTACTCGCGGCCAGCTACAAGACCTGGAAGGCCGCTGGTCCGAACGTGCCGGTGATCGTCAACTTTTCGGGCGGCGACATCGTTCTCAACCTCGTGCCGAGGTCGACCATCACGCAATATATCCCGAGCGCCGACCAGTTCGCCAACGACTTTTATCCAATCAGCGGCTGGGGGCGGCTCGACTGGCTTTACCGTGTCGGCCAGGCGGTTGACCAACTCGGGGCCTTGAGCGGCGGCAAACCGCAATACGCCTTCATCGAGGCGAACACCGATGTTTCGCCCAACCCCGGCGCGGGCTCGCTGACCGCCGATGAGTTTCACAGCATGGTGTGGAGCGCGGTCATCCACGGCGTCCGCGGCGTCATCTATTTCCCGCAGGCGTTCAACGGCGGCTTCCGTTACGACGCGACACCGCCAGCGATCGTCAGCGAGATGACGACGGTGAACAGCCACTTGAACGACATCTCGGCTACCCTCGCCGGTCCGGCAAACCCTAGCAATATCGCGGTCAGCGTCGCGGCGCCGCTCGAAGCCGGCTGGCGCGCGACAACCACCGGCAAGCTGTTGATTGTCTCGAACCCGACCGCGCAAGCCCGCCCGGGCGTTAACGTCAGCCTCGGCGGTAATGCCGGAATCGCCAAGGTGTGGTGGGAGAACCGCCGCGTCAACGTCGCCGCGGGCGGTACGATGACCGACGACTTCGCGCCGTTCGCCGTGCATGTCTACCAGATCTCGCAGCGCTGAGGCTGGCTTGCCGCTGCTGGCCGTCCAGAACGAAAGAGAGCCGCGGTGACTGCCGCGGCTCTCTTTGAAGTAATGGTGGGCACGGCTGGTATCGAACCAGCGACCCCTGCGATGTCAACACAGTGCTCTACCACTGAGCTACGCGCCCACGGAGGGGCTGCATAGGCGGGGTCCGGAGAAGGCGCAAGTCCCGATGCGTTCTGTGTAAACACCGGCCGTCTGCGGCGCTAAGGGGCTAGCGGCGCGCGCTGTGGTTTTCTAGGTTCGCGCAATGAGCGACAGCATCGGTCCGGGCTTCAGCATCAGCGGCGACGGCGATGCCGCGGGACCGCTGGTACTGGCGTCCCCCCATAGCGGGCGTGAATATCCGCCGGGCTTCGCCGCACAGACACGCCTGACGCTCGGGCAGTTGCGGCGGGCCGAGGACGCCTATGTCGACACGCTGCTCGCCGGAGCTGTCGCGGCGGGCGTGCCGCTGATCAGCGCGCACTACGGACGCAGCTGGCTCGATCTCAACCGCGCCGCCGACGAACTCGACCCGGCAATGTTCGTCGAGCCGCTCGACGAACATCCGGCGCAGGCGGGCGAGCGCGTCGGTGCTGGACTCGGCGTGCTGCCGCGCATTGCCGCGCACGGCCTCGACATCTACCCCGGGCGGCTGCGGCTGGCGGAGGCGCAGGCGCGGCTGACGGCGGTACATGCGCCGTATCACGCTGCGCTGGCCGCACTGCTCGACCGCGCCCGGCAGCGGCATGGCTTTGCAGTGCTGATCGACTGTCACTCGATGCCGACGCCGCCCGCCGTCGGCATGGCACGACCGGCTGAAATCGTGCTCGGCGACCTGCACGGCAACAGCGCCAGCCCGGCGCTGATGGCGGTGGTCGAGTCGTTCTGGCAGTCTGGCGGCTGGCGCGTCGCGCGCAACATACCCTATGCGGGTGGCTTCACGACGGCGGCGCACGGTGCCCCGGCGCGCGGCATCCATGCGGTACAGCTCGAACTCGACCGGATGCTGTATATGGACCCGGCGCGGCTGCGCCCGCACGACGGCTTCGCACGCGTCGCGGCAGCACTGACCGCGCTCGCAGCGCTGGTCGTGGCGCAGGCGCCGGCACTGGAACTCCAGCCGCACTGGCGCGCCGCCGCCGAATAGCGGCGCACAAAAAACCGCCCCATGCCGAAGCACGGGGCGGCCAGGAGTTCAGGGAGAGACGCAGGGCCGCAGCCCTGCGGTGCGTCGCCGGGAAAGGGGGACAAACCCGGCAGCGCATCACTGAAATAGGCGATCGGTGGCGCAGGTTCAACCGCTTCAATGCATTGCAGCAATGTCGCACCGGGTTTAGGTGCGAAACAATCCAGACCCAATCACGTCCACGTCGAACCGTCACCAGGATTGGTCGTAATCGACCCTATCCGCGGCCGAGCAGCGCTACCTTGGCGGTGACGTCATCGGCGATCCGGGCTGGCACGAACTTGTGGATGTCACCGCCGTACAGCGCGATCTCCTTGACCAGCTTCGAGGCGATCGGCTGCAGCGCGACGTCGGCCATCAGGAAAACGGTTTCGATCGCGGCGTTGAGCTGCTGGTTCATCCCCGCCATCTGGTATTCATATTCGAAGTCGGACACCGCACGGAGGCCGCGGACGATCAGCTTGGCCCCCTGCGCCTCGGCGAACTTCATCAGCAGCGCGTCGAACTCGACGACCTCGACCGCAAGCCCGAGCCCGGCAGTCTCGCGCTGCACCTGCGCGACGCGCTCGGCCAGCGTGAACATCGGTGACTTGGACGGGTTGGTCGAGACGCCGATCACCAGCTTGTCGACCAGCGCCGCGCTGCGCCGGATGATGTCCATGTGACCGAGCGTGATCGGATCGAACGTCCCTGGATAAACTCCGATCCGCACTAGCGGTCGCGCCATTCTTTGCTGGCGCGCGTCAACGGTCGCGC
>CAXTTR010000090.1:0-9575 GCA_964247215.1 uncultured Sphingomonadaceae bacterium | reverse complement strand
GCCGCCCCGCCATCCGCTAGCGCCGACATCGTCGTCACCGCTCGCCGTCTTGACGAAGCGCGCGACGCGATCCTGCCGAGCTTGGGCGCGAGCAAATACACCTTCGATCGTGCTGCGATCGACGTTCAGCCGCAGGGGCAGGATCGCAGTCTCGTTAATCTGCTGCTGCAGGCCCCGGGTGTCGCGCAGGACAGCTACGGGCAGATCCATGTTCGGAACGAGCACGCCAACGTCCAGTACCGGGTCAATGGCGTAATCGTGCCCGAAAGCATCACCGGCTTCGGCCAGACGATCGACATCCGCCTGGCTGACTCGATCTCGTTGCTGACCGGCACGCTGCCGGCGCAGTATGGCTACCGCACGTCGGGCGTCATCAACATCACCACGCAAACCGGCGCGTTTTCCAACGGTGGTGACGTCGGCTTCTACGGCGGCAGCCGCGGCACCATCGAGCCGAGCGCGTCGATCAAGGGCTCGAGCGGCGGTTTCAACTATTTTGCCAGCGGCAGCTATTTGCGGAATGACCTCGGGATCGAGAATCCAACGCCGTCCCGCAATGCTATTCACGACCGCACCGATCAGTTTCGCGGCTTTGCCTATGTCTCGCAGATCCTGTCGGAGACAAGCCGGCTCAGCGCGTTCGGCGGCGCATCGACCGGGCGGTTCCAGATTCCGAACAACCCTGGCCAGACGCCAAATTTCACAGTCGGCGGCATCTCCGATTTCAACTCGTCGCTGCTCGACCAGAACCAGCATGAGAACACCTATTACGGCGTGCTCGCGTACCAGTATTCGGCCGACGCGCTGTCGGTGCAGGTCGCGCCCTTCGTTCGCTATTCGCGGACGACCTTCACGCCCGACCCGAACAACGGTGACATCATCTTCAACGGCTTCTCCGACCGCTCGCGGTTGTCGAGCCTTGCCTACGGCGTCCAGACCGACGCGAGCTACAAGCTGTCCGATCACCACACCATCCGTGGCGGCTTCTTCTTCCAGAACGAGCGCACCCGGTCGAACGTCACTTCGCTCGTCCTGCCGGTCGGGGACGACGGTAACCAGACGACCGATGCGCCATTCCCGGTCAACGTCACCGGCTCGAAGACCGGTCAGCTCTACGGCATTTACCTCCAGGACGAGTGGACGATCACGCCGGCGCTGACGGTCAACTTCGGCGGCCGCTTCGATGCGGTCCACGCCTATACGACAGAGAACCAGTTCAGCCCGCGGCTCAACGTTGTTTACCAGCCGAGCAAGGCGACAACGTTCCACGCCGGTTATGCCCGCGATTTCACGCCGCCGCCGCAGGAGCTGGTCGGGACGACGACGCTCAACCAGTTTGCCGGCACGACCAAGGCGCCGACCGTGCTGCAGTCCGATCCGGTAAAGGCCGAGCGCGAGCACTACTTCGACGCCGGCTTCGTCCACACCGTGCTGCCCGGCCTGACCGTCGGGCTCGATGGCTACTACAAGCTCAAGCGCAACCTGCTCGACGAAGGCCAGTTCGGCGAAGCCGTCATCCTGTCACCGTTCAACTATGCCCGTGGCTGGGCGTGGGGCATCGAGATCACCACCGCCTACCGTGCTGGTCCGCTGTCACTCTATGGCAATGCGACGCGCAGTCAGGAAAAGGGCCGCAACATCGTCTCGAGCCAGTTCTTTTTCGCCCCCGACGAACTCGACTATATCGCCACGCACAAGATCTACACCGACCACAACCAGTTCTGGACGGCATCGGCCGGAGCCAGCTACGCGTTCGCCGACGGCATCGGCAAGCTGACGCCGTCGGTCGATGCGATCTACGGCGACGGCCTGCGGGCTGGCGATCCGAACGGCATCGTCCCGAACGGCGGCAAGATCCCGTCCTACGTTGCGGTCAACTTCGGCATCGAGCAAAGCTTCGACGGCCCTGGAGTGCTCAAGGGCCTGTCGGTGCGCTTCGACGTGATCAACGCCGGCGACAAGACTTACGAAATCCGCGACGGCTCGGGGGTCGGCGTCGGCGCACCGCAATTCGGGCAAAGGCGCGGGTTTTTCGCAGGCGTGCGGAAAACGTTCTAATGAAGCGCCTAAGCCCACTTGCGCCTGTCGCCAGTGCTGGGTAGCTAGCCTGCGGGGTCAACACGGAGCTGATTTTGTGCAGAAGATCATTTTGAGCCTCGTCGCTTTCTCGGCGCTGCTCGCCGCAGCGCCTGCTTCCGCAGCGTTGTTTCACCACCATCATTATCGTCATCACCACCACCATTATCGTCATCACCATCATCATCGCCACCACTAGGGCGATGTAAGGGCCTTGCTGCCGCGGCAATTAGGCTTGCTGACAGCAGCGTGAGGTCGTGCGTTTGAGCTTGCATGACCACGCTCATCCCCATCCTTGGCGACCAGCTGTCGCCGTCGCTCGCTAGCCTACGCGGGGTCGACCCTGCACAGGCTGTGCTGCTGATGGTCGAGGTTGGCAAGGAAGCGACCTACGTCCGCCACCACAAGAAGAAGGTCGCGCTGATATTCGCCGCGATGCGGCACTTTGCCGAAGAACGCCGCACCGAGGGCTGGACGGTCGACTACGTCAAGCTCGATGACCCCGGAAACACAGGTAGCTTCACCGGCGAGATCGGGCGCGCCGTGGCGCGCCATAATGCGACCAGCATTCGCATCGTTGAATCAGGCGAGTGGCGCGTCGACGAAATGATCGCTAGCTGGGCGAAGCTTTACCAGCTGTCGGTCGCCGTTCTGCCCGACGACCGCTTCCTGTGCAGCCGCGCCGATTTTAAGGATTGGGCCGGCGGGCGCAAACGATTGGTCATGGAGGATTTCTACCGGCTGATGCGGAAGCAGACCGGGTTGCTGATGAAGGTCGGCCAGCCCGAGGGTAACCGCTGGAATTACGATACGGAGAACCGCAAGCGGCCGCCCCGCGGGCTGAATTATCCGGCGGTGGAGCGCTTTCAGCCTGATGACATCACGCGCGAGGTAATGGCACTGGTTCAGGCGCGGTTCGGCGACCATTTTGGCGACTTGGAGCCGTTCGACTTCGCGGTAACGCGGACGCAGGCGCTGTCGGCGCTGAGCTATTTCATCGAGACCGCGCTGCCGAACTTCGGCGACTATCAGGACGCCATCGTTGAAGGGCAGGATATCTTGTATCATGCCTGGATTTCGCCGTACCTGAATTGCGGCCTGTTGCTGCCGCTCGAAGTCGCGCAGGCGGCGGCACATGCCTACGCGCTCGGCAAAGCCCCGCTCAATGCCGTCGAGGGGTTTATCAGGCAGATCATCGGCTGGCGTGAGTATGTCCGCGGCATTTACTTCTACTTGGGCCCCGACTACGCCAAGTCGAACGCGCTCGGGGCTAACCGCCCGCTTCCGAGCTTCTACTGGACCGGGAAAACCGACATGCGCTGCATGGCGTTTGCGGTCGACGCGACTAAGCGGCTTGCCTACGCGCATCATATCCAGCGGCTGATGGTGCTCGGACTATTCGCGCTGCTGGTTGGCATCACCCCGCGCGAGATCGAGGCGTGGTATCTCGTCGTCTACGCCGACGCGTACGAGTGGGTTGAGCTGCCTAATGTCCACGGAATGAGCCAGTTCGCCGATGGCGGCGTGCTCGGATCGAAGCCCTATGCCGCGAGCGGCGCATATATCGACCGTATGTCGGATCACTGCGGGCGCTGTCGCTACGACGTTAAATCGAAAACCGGCCCTGACGCTTGTCCGTTCAACGCGCTATACTGGGATTTTATCGCTCGCCACGCCGACCTGCTACGCGGTAATAACCGCATGGTCCGCAGCGTCACGACATGGGACAGCATGGCTCCAGCAAAGCAAGCTGCGACCCGAGCTAGCGCCACGGCGTTTCTTGAAACACTCGATAGTGGCGCGCCGGGGTGGGCCGTTGCAGAGCTTGAGACGGAGGTGGCAGCAGCGACGAGCAGCGGCTAAACCCGTAAGCAGTGACGTCCCCTGCCCCTTGCTGGATAGCGCACATAGCGCTGCGTGATCTTCGCAATCACGCGCAAGCGAGCTTTGAACTCGGTCCCGGCCCGGTAGTCGTGACTGGCGACAACGGCATCGGTAAAACGAACCTGCTCGAAGCGGTGTCGCTGCTCGCGCCCGGCCGCGGTTTGCGCGGCGCAAGCTACAGCGAAATGGCTCGCGCCGGCGGATCCGGCAGCTGGTCGGTAGCGGCGACCCTTGAAACCGCAGGCGGTTCGGTTGCGATCGGTACCGGTGTAAGCGCAGCAGCTCCCGAGCGGCGCCTTGTGCGCGTTAATGGGGCCAGTGCATCGCTATCTGCGCTTGGTGAGTGGCTCTCGCTGCTCTGGCTAACTCCTGCGATGGACCGGCTCTTTACGGACACCGCGAGCGCGCGGCGGCGTTTTCTGGACCGGCTGGTGCTGGCGCTGCTGCCGGGTCATGGCGCTGAGGTGACACGCTATGAAGCAGCAATGCGCGCGCGCAACCGGCTATTGTCCAGCGAGGCAGCGCCCGACCCGCTGTGGCTGACCGGACTAGAGCGCGCGATGGCGACGCACGGTGTAGCGATCGCACGCGCTCGGCAAAACACGATAAACGCGCTCGCTACCGCGCTCGACGGCGCACCAGCTGGGCCATTTCCGCGCGCTGGAATTATCGTCGAGGGTTGGCATCCCGATGCCGTTTTCGGTGTGCATCTAGCCGATGCAAGTGCCGCAGTCTCGGCGTACGCCGACGTGCTCAAGCGCGGGCGCAGCGCCGATGCAGCAAGCGGTCGTGCAGCCGCCGGCCCCCATCGCAGCGACTTGGGGGTGTTCCATGCCGGCAAGGGTGTCGCAGCAGCGCTGAGTTCGACCGGCGAGCAGAAGGCGCTGCTGATCGGCATCGTGCTGGCGCACGCTGGACTGGTCGCGGCGCGTACAGGGCAGGCGCCGCTGCTGCTATTCGACGAGGTCGCAGCGCATCTCGACACTCAACGGCGCGGTGCGCTTTTTGAACAGCTGCTCGATACTGGCGCGCAGGCGTGGCTGACGGGTACTGATGCCACGCTGTTCGACAATCTCGACAAATCAGCAACGCGGCTATTGCTCAACTAGATGCTACCGGCATTTGCTATCGCGTACAGCCAATCTCAGCAGCTTACGACGCGCATCCGGCGGCGCGCAGCGACGCCGGTCAAACCGAACCCAGCGGCGAGTAATGCCCAACTTGCCGGCTCGGGTATCCCCGGCGTTGGCCCGCCAGTCGTCGTCAGCGAGATGTCATCGAGACCGAAAAAGCCGTTGTCATTTCGAAAGGCGAAGCTAAGCGCATCGTTGTTGCCGTCGGCAATTACCGTGCCACCAAAGTTCTTAAAACCGAAAGCACCGGTATTTGTTTGCGCCAGCAGGACCGTATTACCAAGCTTGACCGTAATATCGTTAGGCGTTGAGCCGTCACTTTCGAGATAGAAGCTGTAGTTATAGGTCATGCCAAGCTGCGTTTGAACGCGCTGGGACAGCGTGCCGTCTTGCCCAATATTGCCGTTAAGATAGCCGTAGTTTCCGGAATGGGCGGCTGCCGTACTGACGAAAGCAACCAGTGGATCACTGGAATCAGTGAAGGCGGTCAGATCGCCGGTTTCAAAGCCGCCATTGGTGACCAGTTCGGCCGCAAATGCTGGCGTGTATGCGAAGCCGCAAATAAGGGACACGACGAGCAGTTTACTTCTCATACCGAGCACCCTTTATCCCCGCGCACTCCTTAAGACTTCTTAAGCTGTATGAGTCAATCGGCTTAAGCCGGAAGGCGTGTATTTTCTCGCAGTCCGATCACAGAGTCCCTATATCAATGTCGAAGTTATTGCGCCAGTTCGCGCCTGAGGAACCAATTTGAGCGACGAAACCAACCTGCCCGCGGCAGACTACGACGCCGATTCGATTAAAGTGTTGAAGGGGCTTGATGCGGTCCGCAAGCGCCCCGGCATGTACATCGGCGACACCGACGACGGCTCGGGGCTGCATCACATGGTATTCGAGGTTAGCGACAACGCCATTGACGAGGCGCTCGCTGGTTACTGCGACCTGATTGTCATCACGCTCAACGCCGACGGCTCGGTCACCGTGCTCGATAATGGCCGCGGCATTCCAACGGGCATTCACACCGAGGAGGGCGTCTCGGCGGCTGAGGTTATCATGACTCAGCTACACGCGGGCGGTAAGTTCGAGAACAGCGACGCCAACGCCTACAAGGTCAGCGGCGGGCTGCACGGGGTCGGGGTCAGCGTCGTCAACGCGCTGTCGGACTGGCTCGAACTGCGCATCTGGCGCGACGGCGACGAGCATGTGATGACCTTCAAGCGCGGCGACGCGGTAGCGCCGCTGGAGCGCGTCGGGCCGTCGAACGACAAGCGCGGCACGCAGGTGACATTCCTGCCCAGCCCTGAGACGTTCAAGATCATTGAGTTCGATTTCGCCAAGCTCGAACACCGCTTTCGTGAGCTGGCGTTTCTCAACTCGGGCGTGCGGCTAAAGCTCGTCGACGCGCGTCATGCCGAGGCGAAAGAGGTCGAACTCTATTACGAAGGCGGCATTGCGGCATTTGTAAAGTATCTCGACAAGTCGAAGACCGCACTGATCCCCGCGCCTGTCGCGATTCACGGCGAGCGCGACGACGTCGGCATTGATGTCGCATTACAGTGGAACGATAGTTACTATGAGCAGGTGATGCCGTTCACCAACAATATCCCGCAGCGTGATGGCGGTACGCATCTGGCCGCGTTCCGCGCCGCGCTGACCCGCACGCTTAACAACTACGCCGACAAGTCGGGGGTGCTCAAGAAGGAGAAAGTCACCCCGACCGGTGACGATATGCGCGAGGGGCTGACCGCGATCATCTCGGTCAAGCTGCCCGACCCCAAGTTCAGCAGCCAGACCAAGGACAAGCTGGTGTCTTCCGAGGTCCGCCAGCCATTGGAGGCGCTGATTGCCGACAAGCTTGCCGAATGGCTCGAGGAAAACCCCGTGCACGCCAAGACGATCATGGCGAAAATAATCGATGCCGCGGCGGCGCGCGAGGCGGCAAAAAAGGCGCGCGACTTGACGCGGCGCAAGGGTGCGCTCGACATTGCCAGCCTGCCCGGCAAGCTTGCCGACTGCCAGGAGCGCGATCCGGCGAAGTCCGAGCTGTTCCTCGTCGAGGGCGACTCGGCTGGCGGCTCGGCGAAGCAGGGGCGCAATCGCGCGTTCCAGGCGATCCTGCCGCTGCGGGGCAAGATCCTCAACGTCGAGCGGGCGCGTTTCGACCGGATGCTGTCGTCGAAAGAAATCGGCACGATGATCCAGGCGCTCGGCTGCGGCATCGGCCGCGACGAATTCAAGATCGAGAAGCTGCGTTACCACAAGGTCATCATCATGACCGACGCCGACGTCGACGGCGCGCATATCCGGACGTTGCTGCTGACGTTTTTCTACCGTCAGATGCCCGAGTTGATCAAAGGCGGCTATCTCTATATTGCGCAGCCGCCGCTATACAAAGTGAGTCGCGGCCGGTCGGAGGTCTATCTCAAGGACAATGCCGCGCTTGACGAGTATCTCGTCGACACCGGGCTGAGCGGGCTGCAACTCGAGACTAAGGCAGGCACGCGCGGCGGTAACGACCTGCGCGCGCTAGTCGAGCATGCGCGGCGTTTGAAGGTGCTGATGACCTACGTGCCGCAACGCTACGACGAGCGGCTGATTGAGGCGCTGGCGCTGACCGGCGCGCTCGCCCCCGAGCTGATCGACGACCGCGATGGACTTGTGGCGGCCGCAGCGCGGACCGCGGCGTGGCTCGATGCAAGCGACGCTGGCGAGCCCGGGGTTGGGAACTGGGTCGCCGAACCCGCAGCGGAAGGCGGTTATCACCTGTCACGCGCGCTACGTGGCGTGACAGACCACTATGTTATCGATCGCGCGCTGCTGGCCTCCGCCGAAGCGCGAAAGCTGCATGCGCTCGGCATGGAAGAGCAGGCCACGTACGCTGCACCGGCGCAGCTCGGCAGCGCCACCATTCGGCGTCCGTCCGAGCTTCTTAGCGCGGTACTTGAGGCTGGGCGCAAGGGGCTCAACATTCAGCGCTATAAGGGGCTAGGCGAGATGAACGCCGAGCAGCTATGGGAGACAACGCTCGACCCGCAGGCGCGCGCGCTGCTGCGGGTCGAGGTTGCCGAGGCCGATCTGGCCGACGAGATCTTCACCCGGCTGATGGGCGACGTCGTCGAACCCCGCCGCGACTTCATCCAGGAAAATGCGCTGTCGGTAGCGAACCTTGACGTATAGTCTGTAGTTAGGCTCAATAGCTCTGTAGCGCTCACGCGCAGCTAAGGCACAATCCTGGGGAGGAGAGTGGCATAGCGAAGGGGCACCGAGTTGATTACGCGACGGACATTACTCAACCGCATCGGTGTCACCGGCGGTGCTGCGGCGCTCGCCACCGCAATGCAGTCTATCGGGCTGTTCGGGGCTGCGGCGGCGAGCGCGCTGCCGGTGCTGCCGCCAGATTTAGGCAAGGGCCGCCGGGTAATTGTCCTCGGCGCGGGGATCGCCGGGTTGGTCTCGGCTTACGAGTTGCAGCAGGCAGGCTTCGAAGTCGTCGTGCTCGAAGCACGGGGGCGTGTCGGCGGGCGAGCGTGGACCGTGCGCGATGGCGACCAGATCGAGATGATTGGCGAGCCGGTGCAAACCGCGAAGTTTTCGCCGGGCATTTACTTCAATGCCGGTCCGGCGCGACTGCCGAGCTTTCACCAAGGCATGCTCGGCTATGCCAAGAAATTCGGTGTGCCGCTCGAAGTCGAGGTCAATTCAAGCCGCTCAGCCTATGTCGCTTCGCCTGGCAACCGCATTCGGATGCGGGCTGCGGTGAACGACACGCGCGGTTACATTTCCGAACTGCTGGCCAAGGCCATCAACCAGGGCGCGCTCGATCAATCGGTGACGCCCGAGGAAAAGGCCAAGCTGCTGCCGTTTCTCAAGTTCTACGGCGACCTCGACGAGCAGAGTAAGTTCACGGGCACGGCGCGGTCGGGCTTTACGACCCAAGCGGGCGCGGGAGCGACCTATGAGGTGCCGATCAAACCGGTGCCGTTGGATACGCTACTCGATAATAAGCAGCTGCCGTTCACGCTGTTTGACGACTTCATCTATATGCAAGCGACGATGTTCCAGCCGGTCGGCGGCATGGACCAGATCGCCGTCGGCATCGAGCGTAACCTGACCAGTCGCGCCATTCGCCGCGCCATTGTTACCCGTATCCGGCACAGTGCCAAACATGCCGAGGTCGTCTACACCGACGGCATTGGCGGCACAATGCATACAGTGACCGGCGACTACATCGTCTGCACAATCCCGTTTCCGGTGTTGGCCGGTATCGATGCAGACTTTCCTGCTCCGTACAAATCAGCGATTGCCGGGGTCGTCTACGACTATTCGAACAAGATTGCGTTCGAAGCTCCGCGGTTCTGGGAGGCAGACCAGATTTACGGCGGCATTACGTTTGTCGGCGGCGATACCTCGCTAATCTGGTATCCGTCAGTTGGCATGCACAGCGAGCGCGGTATGCTGCTTGGCTGCTACACTTCGGGATTG
>CAXTTR010000089.1:8198-9725 GCA_964247215.1 uncultured Sphingomonadaceae bacterium | reverse complement strand
GGCGATAAGCGCTCGATTGGCGACGAGCGCCGCGACGAGCGCATCGGCGTCCGCCTCGTGGTTGTAGGCGTGGAAGCCGGCGCGCAGGCGCCCGTCCCGGCTGGAGGTGATGATCCCGCGTCCTGCCAGCGCGTCTACGAGCGCATGCTCATCGCGCGCTGGCACGGAAATCAGCGGTCCGCGGCTCGCGTCGGCATCGGGATTGCCAACGCGGATGCCTTCGGCTTTCAGGGCCTCCAGCGCGTGTCGCGTGACTCTCCGCACCTGCGCCTCGATCTGGTCGAGCCCGACTTCCAGCACCAGCTCGATGCCGGCGAGGGCGGGCGCAAGGCTGGGAACCGGCGGGGTCCCGCCCTCGAAGCGGCGCGCCGTACGGCTCGGGTCGTTGGCAGCGATGCTCATGGCGTTGACGTCCGCCTGCGCGAACCAGCCGCTCGTGCGCGGGCGCAGCTGTTCGACCAGCGCGCGCCGGACGTAAAGGAAACCGATACCGCCCGTGCCCAACAGGTACTTGAGCATCCCGCCCGCAACGAAATCCACGTCCAGCGCTCGGGGGCGGATCGGCACCGTGCCGATGATTTGGTAGCTGTCGAGCAGCACCAGGGCGCCACGTTCGTGCGCGATGTCGCAGATGCGGCGGATCGTGGCATCGGGCACCCGGGCACCGTGGCGGTAGCAGACCTGCGAGAGCACGACGAGCGCGGTGCGCTGATCCATCCGTTGCTCTAGCGCCTCGAAGGGTATCGTGCCGTCGGTGGCCTCGGGAGCGTGGACGACGCGCGCGCCGCTCCGTTCCTGCGCGTGCCAGATCTGCGCGTCCGTCGGGAAATCGCTGTCGGTGACGAGAATCGTGTCACGCCCGCCCGCGAAATCGAGCGCGCTGGCGAGCGCATTGATGCCCGCCGAAGCGGAACCGGTGATAGCAACCTCGTTGCTCTCGACCTCGAGCAGGCGCGCCATTGCGTCGCGAACCCGTTCGAGCGTCCCGACCCAGCCGGGCCAGTCGGCGCCCTGTGCGATCCTCACGTCAAGATATTCGGTGAAAGCGCGGGCAACGCTGTCGGCGAGCAGCCCGTACGAGCCGCTGTTCAGGTAGACAAGGCGGGGCAGCGAGCGAAAACGTGCGCGAAAGGCCTCGACGTCGAATCCGGGCAACATGGCGAACTCCGTAGCAGGGTGATGCGTCGGCCACCGCGCCGGTTGGCGGTGTCCATAACGATCGGAACCGACCCTAGTTTGGAATCGAAGATGGCGCGGTCCGGGGCCGATCGGCGGGCCGCTGCAGTCCGTGTTCCTTGAAAACGATGCCGTCGCGCATGACGAACTCGACCGTCAGTACCGCGTGAATGTCCTTCAGCGGGCTCTCGGGCAACGCCACGATATCGGCAGCCATGCCGGGCGCGAGCCGGCCGACGCCCTTGATACCGCCTGCCGTCGCGGCGTCGGTGGTACCCGAGATCAGCGCCTGCATCGGTGTCATGCCGGCGTTGACATATTCGACGAATTCGTTGGCGTTCTGCCCATGCG
>CAXTTR010000089.1:2128-8188 GCA_964247215.1 uncultured Sphingomonadaceae bacterium | reverse complement strand
CGCGATGGTGCGTTCCCGTCCGCTTTTGCTGGCGTTGCTCTCGGGGATTTCAGGCAACGGCGCGTCGGGATCGAAGCCGGACGCATCGGTGCCGAGCGCGATCTTGACGCCAAGCGAGTGGGCGAGGCGCGCCAGTTTCTTTGGTTGACTACCGAGTGCAATCACCTGGTTCAGCAAAACCGTCGGCAAATCCTTGAGTGGCCCGGCACGAACCTTCTCGGGCGTGTCGCCGACATAGTCGATCGGATAGACCGTCGGGATCAGCCAGATGCCATGGGCCTTCATAGCCTTTAGGCTCTCCGCATCGGCCCACATCGCATGCTCGATCGAGTCGAAGCCGGCGCGAATACAGGCGTCGATCGCGTCCTTGCCGTGGGCGTGGGCGGTGACCTTGCGACCAAGGCCGTGTGCGGTTTCGGCGATCGCCTGGAGCTCCGCATCGGTAAACTGCTGGTAGGTCGGGGCATCGGACTTGTCGAGCGTGCCGCCGCTGGCCATGACCTTGATGACGTCGGCACCGCGCTTGACCGCCGCGCGCACGGCGCGCCGGCAATCGTCGGCGCCGTCGCAAATGCCGCGCCTCGGCATCGCGGCCATGACTTCCTCGCGGTAGCCATGATTGTCGGCGTGACCGTCGGTCGGGCTGATCGGGTCTCCGGACGCGAGGATCTTCGGGCCGGGAACCAGCCCGTCCCGGATGCCGTCACGGAGCCCTAATACGGTATAGCCGATAGAGCCGAGATCGCGCACGGTGGTGAACCCGGCCATCAGGGTGGTCAGAGCGTTCTTGGCGCCGACGAGCGCGAAATATTCGCCAGACTCGCGCAGCGCCAGATCGCGGGTACCACCAAAGCCGCTCAGATGAACGTGCAGATCGATGAAGCCGGGCATGACGAAGCTGTTCGAAAGATCGAACACCGGTGTCGACGCGGGTAGGTGCAGCGTTTCCCCGATGGCGTAGCCTGGCTCGATCGAGCTGACCTTGCCGTCGACGACGACAATAGTTGCGTGCGCCATCGGTGCTTCGCCGGGGACGGCGAGCAACTGACCCGCATGGATGATCGAGGTTTGTGCGGCTGCGACGCACGCGGGTGAAATTACAAGCGTCAGGACGCTCGCTGTCAGCCATCGCCCCGTCCGTGTCATTTTACGCCCCTCCTTCAAGCGACAGCACCGTCGCTCCGGCTATGGTCGCGTCATGACCGCCACGGCTGCGCCAGATGAAATAGGCGGCGGTCAGCAACAGCAGCCACGGCAAACCGCAGATCCACGAGATGTTCCAGTCGCTGTCGAACGCCATGGTCACGAGCAACGCCGCGAGCAGCGTGAGGCCGAAAATCTGCCCGAACGGAAAAAACGGCATGCGCAGCGGCAGCTGCGAAGCGTCGTGTCTGCGCCGGAAGCCGAAATGGCTGGCCAGCACCAGCATCCAGACGATGATCGCGCCGAATAACGCCACGCCGAAGAGATAATTATATGCCTTGGGAGTGATCACGGACACCGCCGCGGTCCCCAGAATGCCGGCGCCGGACAGGAGGATCGCCGCCAGCGGCGTGCCAGTTCTAGTCAGGTGCCCGAGCATTTTTGGCGCGTAACCGCCGCGCGACAGCGAGAACAGCATCCGCGAGCAGAGGTAGACGTTGGTGTTCATGCTCGACAGGGCGGCGGTCAGCACGACGAAGTTCATGATGCCGGCGGCCTGCCGGATACCGCTGTCGCGGAACACGGTCACGAAGGGGCTTTCCTTGACCAGGTGCGCGCCGGTCAGGGTCCAGGGCACCATAGTTACGACCACGGCGAGCGCTAGGATGTAGAACAGGAACAGGCGCAGCATCATCGTCCGTAGTGCCGCCGGAATGGTGTGGAGGGGATCGGCAGTCTCGCCCGACGTCACCGCGATCACCTCGATGCCGTTGAACGACAGGACGCCGAGGAGCACCGCCATCCAGACGCCGTGCAGTCCGTGCGGCATGAAGCCGCCCGGCAGCCCGACCAGGTTGTGCAAGCCCACCGGAGTGAAGGCGATGCCGAAGACGTGCATCAGGCCGATCAGGATGAACGCGACGATCGCGACGACCTTGATCAGCGAGAACCAGTATTCGATCGAGCCGAAGTTCTTCACGGACAGTGCATTGACGTAGAGAAGCGCGAAAGCGAAGCCGATCGACCACATCCAGACCGGGCTGTCGGGAAACCAGAAGTGCATGTAAGCGCCGACGGCGACGGCTTCGCCGCCGACGGCGATCACCTGCGCCGCCCAGTAGGTGTAGCGGATGACGAATCCCGCCCACGGATTGATGTAGAGCTCGGCGTAGACGCCGAACGAGCCCGCCATCGGATGCACGACCGCCATCTCGGAAAGGCTGAGCACCATCACGACCGCGATCAACCCGGCGATGGCATAGCTGATCAGGACCGCGGGTCCGGCATAGCCGATCGCGAGCGCGCTGCCGGCGAACAGTCCGGTGCCGATGGCACCACCGAGGCCGATCATCACGACCTGGGCCTTGCTCAGGCTTTTGCGGAGACCCTGCTCCCGCGCCGTAACGGACGCTTCATTCACCTGTCGCATCGGGCGTACCGCTCATGCGCCCGATCGACGGAAATTGGGACGCCGCCAACCGGAGCATTTCTCAAAACACCCGTGTTACGGTTGCGCCGACGGTACGGGGTCGGGCCGTCAGTATCCCGGTAGGATCCTGGGACGAATTGATAGCATCGATCTGGGCGCGCTTGTTGGTCAGGTTGCGAACGAACAACGTGCCGCTCCAGTCCTTGTTGGATAGCCCGAGCCGCAGGTTGAACATCGTGTAGGCCGCGAGATGCACGTTGTAAGGATTGGCGGCGTGCAACTGGTTGTTCGCCGAACCACGATACGAGATGTCGATCGCTGCGATACCCTTCAGGTCGTCGGTGATCGGCCGGGTATAGTCGAGGCCGGCGAAACCCTGGAGCTTCGGCACGTTCTGGATGTGGTCGCCCTTGACGCCGAGCGCGAGGTCGGGGTGCGCCGGGTCGATCTGGACCTGCCCCTTGGTCAGCTTGGCGTCCTGATAGGACCCCGACACGGTCGCGCTTAGATAGTCGAACAGCCGGGCGTTAAGTTCGAGCTCTGCGCCTTTCACCTCCGCCTCGCCGGCATTGCCGGTGTAGCGGAACGCGCCATCCGAGGTGGTGTTGGCGACCTGGATGTTCGTCCAGGCAATGTAATAAGCGTCGGCATTGTAGGTGAAGCGGCCGTCGAACAGCCGGCCCTTGGCACCCGCCTCGTAGTTGGTCAGCGAGTCCGGGCCGTAGGACAATGGGATAGGCTCGAACGGCTGGTCCTGCGAGTTGACGCCGCCACTGCGGAAACCGGTCGAGACGGTCGCGTACAGCAGTGCTGCGGGGTCGAGCTTGTAGCTGAGGTTGACCTTGTAGGTCAGTTTGTGGAACGCGCCCTTTTCCGGCGTTCCGATCAGGACCGGGGATGCGGGGAAACCGCCAAAGGGGTGGGTCTGGACCTGAAGGCCGTCAATTTCCTCTGAGAAATAGCGAAGCCCGCCGACCGCCTGCAACTTGGAGGTTATGTCGAAGGTCACCTCGCCGAAGCCGGCGTACTGATTGCTGCCGCGGTGATCGGTGCGCCCAAAGAAGGTGCTGCCGGTGCCGGGATGCGCGAGCGCGTCAGCGGAGTTGTCCGAACTGAACGGGCCAATTGGCAGCCCGCTGCTGTTGGTTGCAAGCACCGCAACCGCCAGGTCGAAGTCGGTGCGCTCATAAAAGCCGCCGACCACGAAGTTGATGGGGCCCGCGAACTTCGAGGCATAACGCAGTTCGGTCGAAGTGACATGCCGCTCCTGCGGCTGCTGGGTCACTGCCGCGACCGGCACTCCGAACGAGAGTAGGATCGGGGTGGAATCGAAGTTGAAGTCGAACTTGCGGTCGAATCGGTTGGCCGTCGCGGTAAACGTGCCGCCGAGCGCCTGGTAGTTGCCGGTCAGGCTGTAGATCTCGAGGTGCTCGTCATACGGGCTCAGCGTGACGTCGGTGTTGATCAGGTCACCGCCCGGGACCGGGAACAGCGTCGGACTGCCCGGTAAGCCGAACGACGTGATCCCCGCCGGCGTATACCGTGACGAGCCATTTGAATGGCTGTTCTGGGCGGTAACCGAAGCGAGGAAATCGAGCCGCTCGGAGGGCGCCCAGCGGATGTGCAGGCGACCGCCCTTGGTCACTTCGTTATTGATGCCTTTCAGGACACCCGACGGGATCCGCAACTGGTCGATGAAGCCGCTGTCATTGTCGTACCAGCCGACGGCACGAACGGCGAGCGTATCGTTGACGATGGGAATATTCAACGCACCGTTGACATGGTAGTTGCCGCTGCCGTGCTGGGTGCCCGAGCCCTCCGCAGTCACATAACCGTCGACGGTGTTGAAGTTGGGCTTTTTGGTAATGAAGCGGATCGTGCCGCTTTCGGAGCTCGCCCCGTATAGCGTGCCTTGCGGGCCGCGCAGGACTTCGACCCGATCGAGATCGTACAAGCGGATGTCGGGCTCGAGACCGCCGCCGTCGTTGGGGTTCGAGCCGCTGACGACGGCCTCGTCGTAATAGACGCCCGTCGTCGAATCGCCTGTAGAATTGATACCGCGGATGACGTATTTCTTGTCACCGGGCCCAAGATCCTGGATCTGGAGGCCGGGGATCTTAGCCGCAATGTCGATAAACTGAACATTGCCCGCTTTCTGCAGACCTTCGCCAGTCAATGCCTGGATGGACTGAGGAATATCGATCAGCGACTGGCCGCCGCGCTTGTTGGCGGTGACGACGATGTCGGCAATACTTGAGTCGGACACCGAGGGCGAGGTCACCGGCGTCGTTTGCGCGTTTGCCGCGGCGCCGAGCGCCAGAAGGCTAATCGCGAGGCTACTCGCGGTACCGAACATGGCGCATCGCACCGCGCCACCAATACGTGCCGAAATGATTGACTCAGGCATCGGTGACATCCCCCTCTGGCGTCCAACCACCAATAGGAATGACAGACTATAAACTGTCAACGAAAACTTTAGGCCTAAAACAGAATATTTCGAGTGTAGGCTTTCGGCAGGGTGTCTGCGGGCGAGACTATGCCTGACGCAAACCGCGCAGCGCGCTCGCGAAGCGATCGACCTCCGCAATCGTGTTGTAGTGCACCAGGGAGGCACGCACGGCGCCACTGTCCATCGACAGGCCGAGCCGGCCCATCAGTCGGGGCGCGTACATATGGCCGTCGCGGATGCCGATGTCGAACCGATCGGCCATCTGCTGCACGACTTCGGCCGGATGCATTCCCGGCAGGTTGAAGCAGACCGTTGGCACCCGCAACGCAGCGGCATCGGGGTCGGCCACGCCGTAGACGACGGCGTCAACTTCGGCGAGTGCCCGTAGGAGAGCCTCGGAAAGCGTTTGTTCATAGGCCCTGATAGCTGTCATCGCGGTAACGATGCGCCCGCGGAGGCTGTTCGAGGTACCGAGGTCGCCGCCCAGATCGGCGAAATAATCGACAGCAGCGCTCATGCCCGCGACGTTCTCGTAGGTGAAAGTGCCGGCCTCGATCTTGTACGGGGCACAGTCAGGAATGAAATCTTCGCGAAAAGTCGGCAAGGCGTCCAGCTTCTCCTGCTTGCCCCACAGAAACCCCATGTGGGGCGCGAACGCCTTGTAGCCCGAGCAGACCAGGTAATCGCAGTCCCAGGCCTGGACGTCGATGAGGGCATGCGGCCCATAGTGCACGCAATCGAGGAAGACCTCGGCTCCGACCGCATGTGCAGCCACTGCGACCGCGGTAACGTCGACGAGCGAGCCGAGCGCGTGGGAGACCACGGTGCATGCGACCAGTCGCGTGCGTTCCGATAGCAGCGGCACGAGATCTTCGACGTGGAGCCGCTGGTCGTCGCGCATCCGCCACCAGACGATCTTCGCCCCCCTCGGCTGCAACGCCAGCCAGGTCGCGACATTGGCATCGTGATCGAGATCCGTGACGATGATCTCGTCACGGGGACTGGTCAGCAGCTCCCCGATCGCGAGACTCACGATCCG
>CAXTTR010000089.1:0-2118 GCA_964247215.1 uncultured Sphingomonadaceae bacterium | reverse complement strand
CAATTTCCGTCGGCGCGCGGGCGTTGACGAAGGCCGCCACCCGCTCCCGGGCTTCGTGGACCACCCGGTCAACCTCGACGCTTTGGGGGTAACGGCCGCCGCGCTGGACGTTGCAGTTCAGCAGGTGCGCGGCCACCCGGTCGAGGACCGAATGCGGCGCCTGTGCCCCGGCCGCATTGTCGAAGAATATGAAGGGCCAGGCCTTTGCAAGTGCAGGAAACAACGCCCGGCTGCGTTCGACCGGGAATTTTGTGGCGGCAGCCTTCAGCGCGGGTGCAACGGCGTCGATAACATCGGTCATGGGTGCGGGTCCTGAAAGAGCTTAATCGGCTAGCCCGGCAATTATTTTACATCTGAAGCATAGTCGGCGCATCCGGAGCGTCAAGGCGCTTGACGAGCGCGTCCGGGCTAGCGCCCGCGACGCCGCTTCAGGTCCTCGTACACGATCGCCAGCAGGTACGGCTGCTTGATCAGATTGCCCCCCCAGGTCACGTCCAGATCGTCGAGTGGATGCGCAGCGATCAGTTGATCCTCCGTCGAACCTTTCGCAATGGCAGACGCGACCCGCGACCGCACCGTCTTCAACATGTGCTGGTAGACTTTCACGTCATCGCGGGTCGCGACGCTCCCGTGCCCCGGAATGATCTTCGTCCGCGCATCACACATCGCATACAGCGTGTCATACCAGGCAATTATGCCGTCGATCGTGCCGCCGTGGTCGATATCAATGTCGGGATAGAAGCCGTGAAAGAACGTATCGCCCGTCTGGATGACATTTGCCTCGACATAGCGGACTGCCAGATCACCGTCGGTGTGAGCTGGCGGTACCTTGATAATCTCGACCGTCTGCTCCCCGACATGAAGCCGGTCGCCGTTGCTCACCGTGACGACAGGAACAGCGAACAGATCTTTGGTGTAAGGCTGGTCTGGGCTTGCAGTACTCGCACGCTGCGCCTCGACAATGTAGCGGCGGGTCTGTGGGCTCGACAAGATCACGGCCCCGGTCCGTGCCCACTGGCCGTTGCCGCCGACATGATCCCAATGCCAGTGCGTGTTGATCAGATAGCGCACCGGCAGCGGCGAAAGCGCCGCGATGTGAGCCCGCACCTTGTCGTTGAGCTGCGGCCATTCGGCGTCGACCAGCAGCACGCCACCCCTGCCGATGACGATGCCGTTGTTACCGCCGTAGCTCTCCAACATGTGGACGCCGCCGCCCAGATCGCGGTCGACGACCTCGGTCGTCTTCCAGTCGGGCTCTGGGAAATGTTGAGCCGGTCGCGCGTTCGCCGGCGCAATTGCGAGCGTGAAGCCCAAGACGAGAATGCTGACGAGATGTAATCTGTACACTTAAGTCTGCCTTAAGTTATCGCCAAGCTTTGTTGTTCGGGGCTAAGCGCATGTGCGCTCCACGCGCAATGCAGCAAATGCTGCCATTGCATCGTGGCGTTGCCGTCAACGATCTCTGGCGTCACTGGAATGTGCATTTGGGATGGTGAAACCAGGACAAGTGCTCGGACAATGGAAGAAGTGTCAGTAAGCTTAGAAATGCGCCAGGCTCCAAGCGCGGGCATACATAGCATCGCTGTGAGGGTGGATGACGACACCGTCGAGAGCGTAAACCTCGACATCGAGTATAACGGATCCATGTCTGCCGCCAATCGGGAAGCAGAAGCGCTACCCATCGCTCGATCTGACCGTAATCCACACATCAGAAGTCGGCGTCCCGTCAGGCCGACAGCCGATCGTTTGGAAGCTTGTTTCCGATCTGGAGGTTGGCAATCTGGAAGAAGCGCTCGAGAAGATCCGTTGGTACGCAATGCTTTGGAAGATCGAAGTCTTCCACAAGATCTTGAAATCAGGCTGCCGAACCGAGGACGCCAAACTCCGGACCGCAGATTGCCTCGCCAACCTCGTCGCGCTCTTTTGTATCGTCAGCTGGAGGGTTTTGTGGATGACCTTCCAGGTCTATGGCGTCGTAAGGTCTGGCGCCAGCTGCTGCGCGATGGCTTCAAGCTGGCACGTTGCACGGTCGCGCGGCTGATGCGCGCCATGATGCCCCGAACCGGCTATGGGTGGCGGACTTCACCTACGTCGCTACCTGGCCGGGTTCGTCTATGT
>CAXTTR010000088.1:0-9787 GCA_964247215.1 uncultured Sphingomonadaceae bacterium | reverse complement strand
AGAGCACGCTTGGGAATCACTCGCGTGAGTCAGGCTTCATGATTGTTGATATAAGACATACTCATTGGTGACTAGCGGCCGCGGTACCGAGCAGGAACCGGTTACCCTCGTCGCAATAATAGTCCATCAACTCAAGCCGCGGCTTGAGCTGCATGGTGCGAGTGATCTCCCACGGTCGGGTAAATGCCTTGGGGTCTTCCAGCGTCATTCGATCCTCGATGCGGGTTTCATCGAGGCGACGGATGCGCTCGACAACGTGGAGCGCGTCGCTGTGGGTTGCCCCGGTCATGTCGAACACTGGCTCACTTCGCAAACCGATAGTATCAACGACAAGGATCTCGTCCTCCCAATGGCCGATGGACTCGCCGTTGAGGGAGGGGTCGAGCTCGTCCACCGGCGTGTGCTTACGGCCATCGGTGTAAATGATCCGCCGCTGGCTATCGAGCTCAAAGAAGATGATCACGCGCTTGGGCTGGATGATAAACTCCAGCGGGAAATTGGCGGCCATGATCCTTGGCATGCCCGGCGGCCGGCACGCCGCAGCGGGGTCAATCGAGCTGACACCTTTTCGGTTATTAGCGACAACCTTCGAGTATTTGGCATCGTACTCCGCATTGTAGGGCGGAAAAATCCTGGACTCGCTGTTGTTATACCCCTTGTTCTCCGGCCTGTTGCGATAGCTAGGATCGAAGATCGGTCCGCCAGAGGGGAGCCAGACGCCACTCCAGTCGTGCGTCGTCGGTCGGACCGCTGGTGCAGGCGTCAATTGCGCTTCGGCGCGCGCAGATGGCGCACTGGCTAGCGTGAGCAGACAACACGCAGCGAACGAGAGTTTATACCGAAACGCGCATCCCGACATCTTCATCGTCGTTCCTCAAGAGCAGCGTGGAGCCTCAACACCGTTGTCTACTTATAGCCCGAGTTGTAGGCCCCATCTACTTCGCGTCCGTCGGCGAACTTGATCCGCAGAAAGCTACCCCCACGCTCGCCGTTCTTCAGGGGATTGAACGTTATCGCAACACGGTCGCCTGCTTTGATCGTCTTCCGGTTCCATCCCATTCTCGCCAGAACGCTTACGCTCGCTCCCTGGAAGCTCCAGAGGACGGGACTTTGCGCTTGGTCCATGGTCATCATTTCGATCAAGATATGGGGGTTGCCCCACTGGAACTGTGTTACCGTGCCCGCCAGCGTCGCCACTTTTGAACTGTCGAACATCGCAAAGGAATGATGCGCTGTTCCTGGAGCCGAGCCGATGGCCGTCAGCATGAGGGCGAGGACGGCTTTGGCGAATGCGCGTTTCATAAACGGATCTCCTGACATATGCCGGCGAGGCCATGACAAGGCATCAAGGGGCAGGCGGTCATGCCGGCCATCCTTCCGGAAGGCTAGAGGTGGACACCGAACTGAACTCCAAAGGTTCTCGGCTCGCCCGGGGTATAAACGAAGGTCGTGCTGGCCTGTCCGCCAGCATAGTAATACTGATTGAGCAGATTGCGCGCGAATATCTGCGCGTTGTAGCGGTTCCCGAGCGAGCGCCAGGTCAGCGAAGCGTCGATCAGGTGATGCGGGCTCTGCTGTACCGTGCCGTCGAAAGTGAAGTTATACCGGCCTTTGTAGCCGTCATTTGCGGCGAGCGTAAAGGAGCCTGCGTCCGTCTCGACCGTGTACGCCGCGCCCAGCGTCACCGAGAAG
Source organism: uncultured Sphingomonadaceae bacterium (assembly GCA_964247215.1). Classification (GTDB taxonomy): domain Bacteria; phylum Pseudomonadota; class Alphaproteobacteria; order Sphingomonadales; family Sphingomonadaceae; genus Polymorphobacter_B. Next base: position 8,095 of record CAXTTR010000088.1, on the reverse strand, counting down.
TCTGGCGCGACCAGCGCCGGGTAGCCGGCGAGGTCGCACGCCGTTGAGGTCAGGCCCCCGAGCACGGTCCCGCTTGGCAGGCGCGGCTTCGTGCAGGCCGCGCCCGGGAAACTCGCGAACCGGGAATGAAGATATTCCAGTCCGCCGGTGATCGAGAGGCCGTGGACCGGCGCAAAGTCGAATTGGGCGTCGATCCCACGGGCGTGCAGCGCAGCGGCGTTCTGGAGCAGCGACGGCGATCCTAGCGGGAGGCCAGCCGCCGATCTGACCTGCACGTCCTTGTAGTCGTAGTAGAAGGCGGAAACGTTGAGCCGTAACCTGCGCTCGAACAGTTCAGACTTCAGACCTGCCTCATAGGCGTCGAGAACCTCTGGGCGTACTGCGGGGTTAGTGAAAGCGTTCGCATTGTAGGTCCCGGATCTGAAGCCGCGGTTGTACGAGATGTAGCCATGGACGTCGTTGCCGAAATCTTGGGCGAGGACCGCGCGGTAGGTCAGCTTGGAAAAGCTCGTGGTGGTCGGAATGCCGTTCGGATTGCCGGCATAGGGCGCGCCTGGGTAGAACACGGTGCTCGCAGGCAGTGTGGAGACAGAGTCCGGATAGCCGGCAAGCGGCGTCACGATGCCGGTCAGCCCCTTCTCCTCCCGAGTGAAGCGCAGTCCGAGCGTCAGGCGGGTGCTGTCCGCCAGGTTGTAGGTGCCGTCGGCATAGCCAGAGTAGGAGCGCGTCGTAGGATAGCCCGCATTCCGCGTCGGCGTTCCGGGCGCGCAGACGCCCTCGACGCATGTCACCGCGGAGTCGAGCACCAGTTGAGAGTTGTCGTGATAATAGAAGGCACCGACAAGCCAATCCAGTCGCGAGGCTGAGGGCTTCGAGCTGAGCTGAATCTCGGTGCTGAACGTCTTATTGCGTCCGTGAATGATTTGTATCGACGCGGACTGGCCAGCGACCGGCTTACCTGGAATCCCGTTCTGAACAAATGACTGGAGCTGGTGACTGGTTTGATAGCCGGCGAGAATGAAGAAGTTCGCGAAGCCGAGGTCTTGGTCAACTTTCAGCGACCCGATATAGCCGTGATACGGTGCCGAGGGGTCGAATCGCGTGGAGCTGCGATACCGCCCAAGATACGGCGTTCCGTCCGTGCCGTAGGTGCCGGGAACGATGGTGGTGACCAGCCCCTTGTCCGAGTTGTTGTAATCGAAGATTCCGCTCAGCGTCACATTTGTGTCGGGCCCCGATTTCCACTGCAGCTTGCCATAGGCCGCAGTTTCATTCGACTTGAGCACGTCATCGCCGGTGAAGACGTTGCGGCCCCAGCCGTCGGCCTGTTTCTGGTGGTAGAGGGCAAGGTTGACGGCCAGATTGCTCGTCAGCGCGGTCGAACCGTAAAAGTTCGCCGTGGTGGTATTGTAGCTGCCGTAGCCGACAGACGCATCCAGCGTCGGCGTATCGGTGGGCGCGCGCGTAATGACATTGATGAGCCCGCCGGTGGTGTTGCGCCCATAAAGCGTGCCTTGCGGGCCCTTTAGAACCTCGATCCGATCGATATTGTTGAAGGCGAACAGCTCACCCGACGAGTTCGGAACGTAAAGTCCGTCGACATAGAAGGCGACTGATGTCTCGCTATACCCAGAATTGTTCGAGCCAATGCCACGGATAAAGGGTACGAAGCCGCCCGTCTTGTTGACCGACACGCCGGGCACAAGGGCACCGAGGCCAGCCACATTCTTGATATTGAGCGCGTCGAGCTTCGCCGCTGACGCGACATCGATCGTCGCGGGCACCTTTTGCAGGTTGGTCGCGCGCCGGGTCGCGGTAACGACGATGTCTTGCAGGCTGTCGCCGGTCTGGGTCGGGCTCGCCGCGCCGTCCTGAGCCCCACCCGCGGCGCTCCCAATTGGAACGGTGCTGCTTGCGCTGCCCGGGGGCGTGGCCGCATCGGTCTGCGGCGTTGTGACCACCGTGCCCGCTTGGGCGATCACCGGCACCAGCGCGAACAGCACCGGCGCGGACAGAAGTAGAATCCGCCTGGACGTGATCATGTAGCCTCCCCCGTAGATCAGTCTACCCGATTCTTGCTGACCGGTGCGCAAGCCCCTATCGGGCCCGACTTGATCTGATCTAACCTTAGGCTGGTGCGGCGATCGCGACCCCATCATCTCGCAACAGTTCCGCCGGCTGGAACAGGTCGTGAGGACTTTTGGCGGCTTAGGACTCCGCTTATGCAGCGCAAATGCGGGTTGCCCCTATCCTGCGGCACGGCGGAGTCTCGGCTGCAGGTCGGATCGCGACGGACGATAAATGCAGGCTCGCGTTTAGCTTCTAAGCAGCGACGGCAAGAAGCACTACTTGCAGTTCACCATTTCGATACAGCCCGTATGTGCCGTTTGGCACCGGAGCAGCGGTCACCTCGGCGAGGAACGCGAATTGTTTGCAGAAACAGGCACCGGAGCGCGCGCTGGCCCTCAAACGCGTGTCGATCAGGCGCGGGCTAGGTCGAACGGTGCACTCGGGATCATCTGTACGTCGGCGCTGACGAGCGGTGCACCGCCCACGGTCGCGGGCACCTGCTGGAGGTTGGTGGACCGGCGCGTCGCGGTCACGACGATCTCGGAAACCGCATTTTCAGTGTTGGCCGCAATGGGGCCGCTCGGATCGGGACGGGAGCAGCACGCAGGCAATCGCGCTGCTTCGGCGGGCTACTGCACGATCCAAATATTCCGGTGCACGGAACTCGGAACAGAGAGCGAGCGACAAAGCCCTGTTTGCAACGCCAGATGCATTGTGCTTGTGCCCACCATGACGCAGACGCAGTCATGATAGGGGCGTCGTTAAGGGAGGGAAGCGGTGAAATCGCCTGTCGCGTTCGTGGTTGCAATCGGCGCATTCGGCGCGTCCGTGGCGGCCACCGCCCACCACTCGTTCGCCATGTACAGCTATTCCGAGCAAATTGCTCTCAGCGGGTCCGTCAAGGACTTCAAGTGGGGCAACCCGCACTTGATCGTACATCTGACGTCGCCGGACGCGAACGGGAACTCGGCCGATTGGAGTCTAGAGGGTGCGAGCGTGAACGTTCTTGTTCGCCACGGATGGGCTCGAGACTCGATCAAGCTGGGCGATAAAGTCACGATTTGGCTCAACCCCCTTAAGACCGGCGAACCCGGTGGCAGCATCCTGAAGGTCAAGCTTGCAAATGGGAAAGAACTGGACGCGACGTCAGGACTCGCGAATCGCTAGCCGCCACAGCGTCGCATTGTCGCGGCGTTATCCAATCAGGGAGCCAAGCCGATGATCGCCCGAACGAGATTGCGCGTCGCGCTCGTGGCCACGCTGCTTGCGGCGACTGCGCCCGCCGAGCTGGTGGTGGCGCGGGGGAGTGCGGAACCCAAACGTACGACGGCGGCCGCCGCGCGGACGCCCGACTGGTCCGGGGTGTGGCTGCCTTCGGATGGGCCGGTCTTCGATCCGACGTACCGCGACCGGCCCGAGAACAAGGGCTTCAGCCCCAGCCAGTCCCGCATCTTCCCGCCTTACACGCCGGAATATGAGGCGCGCTACGCCAAGATCGTCGAGGGCAATCGGCGTGGCACCCCCGGCAACGATCCCAACGCAGGCTGCCTTCCTCCCGGCATGCCGCGGATGATGGCGGGCGGCTTCCCGGTCGAGTTCATTGTCCAGCCGCAGCGGGTGATCGTGCTATTCGAATATGAAAGCCAGCGCCGGATCATCTATACTGACGGCAGGAAGCACACGCCCGCTGACGAACTCGATCCGACCTTCACCGGCGAATCGATCGGGCGATGGGAAGGCGACACGCTGGTCGTCGATACGATCGGCCTGCGCAGCGAACCCACCTTTGACGCGACGGGCGCGATGCATAGTGATGCGCTCCACCTCGTGGAGCGCATTCGGCGCGTGGACAAGGATCACATCAAGGACCGGATGACGATCGAAGATCCCAAGGCCTTCACCAAGCCTTGGGAGGTCACCCGCATCTTGACGTTCAGGCCTGATTTCCACCTGATGGATTATTATTGCGAGCTTGGCCAGTCGCGGCCGAGCGCCGGCGCGCCGAAATAGCGCCCGGGCCGGCGCGCGGCCATGCTCAATAATGAAACCCGACGGTCGCCCCGAACGTGCGGGGCGGCCCCGAGGTGACGAGGTAGCTCGTCGACACCTGGCCGAGGACATAGGTGTTCTCGTTTGTCAGGTTACGGACGAAAATTTGCGCGTCGACGCGTTTGTTCGGCGCGGTCCACGCCAGCGAAGCGTCGATCAGATGATGCGCCTCGTTGTACAAGGTATGGTCGGCGACGAGCGGATAGCGAGCATTGTAGCGGTCATTGGCGCTCAGCGTGAACGAGCCCTGCGACGTGTCCACATTGTACACGAAGCCGAGCGTCGCTGAGACCGGCGCTGCATTGACCAGACTATAGCCCGCGAGATTGCACGTCACCGCGGTCGCCGTGCCGACCGTCACGTCGTTTGCCGGACCCACTGTTCCGCCTTTCACGATCTTGGTACCGGGCGTGGTGCAGGTCGTGCCGGGGTAATCGGCATAGCGGGCGTCGAGATATTCGAAGGTGCCGTTGATCGTGAAGCCGCGGAACGGGACGATGCTGAGGTCCGCATCCACCCCGTTGAGCCGCTCCTTGGCGGCATTCTGGAGGAGCGCGTTGCCCGGCGGCGCGGGCGGGGCCAGTGAACGTACCTGAACATCGTTGTAATCATAGTGGAAGTAGGAGAGATTCAGCCGCGCGCGGCGGTCGAACAGCTCTGATTTGATCCCGGCTTCATAGGAATGGAGCGTCTCCGGTCGGGCCGGGGGATTGATGAACGAGTTCGCGTTGAACGCGCCCGACTTGAAGCCGAAGTTGTCCGATATGTAGGCATGGACGTTGTCGCCGAAGTCTTGTGCGAGGACGACCCGGTAGGTCAGCTTGTTGAAATGGAGTCGTGTTGGAATCGCCGGTTGCGGCGTCTTCACCCCATTCACGACGAAGGTGAACGGCTGCCCCGGATAGGTCACGCCGGTCGAGGGGACGAGCTGCCCGGGCGGGGCGACCGAGCCGGGAATTACAGCGACCGAATTGGGATAGCCCGCTAGCGGCGTGACCGAGCCCGACAGGCCCTTCGTCTCGTCGGTATAGCGCAGGCCCACCGTCAGGCGGGTTGCCTGAAAGAAGCGATAGGTCACGTCGCCATAGGCCGAATAGGACAGCGTTGTCGGCCGACCGAGGTTGCGCGTCGGCGTGAACGAAGGCGCGCAAACGGCACCGACGCAAGTATTGAAGCTGTCTACGCTGATCTCAGTGTGGTCATTATAGTAGAAGGCACCCGCGACCCAATCGAGGCGCGACGGCGAACGTCTGGATATCAGCTGAAACTCCTGCGTCCACGTCCTGTTATGCTCATCGAGCCGGTTATACACACCGCCCTGCCCGGCATATGGCTGCCCAAGAAACGCGCCGCCGCTCTGGTTTGTCACGACCTGATGGCTGTTCTGATAGGCGGTCAGGCTTGTGAGCGCGGCGAAGCCGAGATCTTGCTCGATTTTGAATGAACCGATATAGATCTGGATTGGCGCGGACGGGTCGATCCGCGACGTGTTGAGATGGTTGCCCAGCGGCAGCGTGCCGTCAGGGCCGATCGTGCCCGGCGCCACGCCATAGGCATAGCCGTAGTCGCGGTTGTTGTAATCGTAGATGAAGCTTTCCGTCACCTTCGTTGACGAGGTCGGTCGCCAGACAAGCTTGGATTCAACTCCGGTCTCGTTTCCTTTTTGGTTATCGTGGCCCGTGAAGACGTTACGGCCCCACCCCCGGCTCTGCTTCTGATAGAACACGGCCACATTGGCGGCCAGATTACCCGTCAGCGGCGCTGATCCATAGAAGTTCGCCGTCAGGGTGTCATAATTTGCATATCCGGCCGATGCGTCGACCCGCAGTTCCTGGCCCGGATCGTGGGTGGTGACAGCGATCAGGCCGGCCGTGGCGTTGCGGCCGTAAAGTGTGCCCTGCGGCCCCTTCAGCACTTCGATCCGCTCGACGTTGTTGAAGGAATAGATGCCCACTGCCGGGTTCGCGAGGTACACGCCGTCAATATAAACTGCGGTTTGCGCCTCGTTGAAGCCTGTGCTGGACGAGCCGACGCCGCGAAGAAAGATGCTGTTGCCTCCGCCCGGGGAGACGACGAGACCTGAGGTAAGCGTCGGGAGTTGCAGAACTCCGTCGATCTTGAACGCTTTCAACGCGGTGGCCGGAATGGCGGTGACGGTGGCCGCGACCCTTTGCAGGTCGGTCGAGCGCCGCGTGGCCGTGACGACGATGTCCTCTACGCTGGTCGCCTGCGCGCTGTTTACCGGCTCAACCGGGCTGGCCTGACCCGCGGGGCTGGTCGGTGCCGCCGTTTGCGCAGCAGTCTCGACAGGCGTCACCAGCGCCGCCGCGGACGCAAGCAGGATCATACTTTTTCGGCACATTTTCGCCTCCTCCTCTGCCCCCACCCAACTGATGCGTGTAGCTTTCCAGCTTGCGCGACCTTACCGGCCCAGGTGTGGGGGTCCGCCCGGGCATAACAGGCCGAACTGAGGCGGCAATCACCGGTCAAACTTATTCCGCCTGTTGGAACTGGCAGTTTTGCTGTCCGCAGCGCAGTGGCGTCATTCACGTCAGCAGCCATGCCGCCGCAACCCGTGCCACCATGTGGAACTAATCGGCGTCGCGGATTGCGTTCCGACGGTCCGAAACGTTAAGTCACAGCTTGTCTGTGGGAGGACACATGCAGCTGGCCGTAAGCCGGGGAGCAGGTGATCTGCCCTTGCGTACCGCTGGCTCTGCCCGCTTTGTCTTGACGATGCGGTCCCGGACCACTCGACCTCTCCAAGAGCCGCCCTGGCCGCTTTCGCGAGTGCGATCTGTATCGCCTGCTGTTCGATCCGGTGGTCGCCCGATGCGCTGCGGTCGGACTGGTCGCCGACCGCGAGATTGCGCTGGACGGCAGTACGATCCTGGGCCGCTGCGAGAAGCAACGTGCGCCAGCGTCAGCGCGCCGATCCTGTCATGCAGCACCCTCACATCGATCGCCGGCTCGGCCGCGCTCTCCACCCCTTCTGCAGGATAGTCTGCGGATCGGCCGGGTGCATAGCTACGATGAGGAACGTCCTGAGGGCCGCATAACGAACACGGACGGGCAACCGCGCTGCACGAAGCCGGTTGAAACGGCCGGATCGGGATTCACATACGAACCAGCACCTTGAGTGCGAGCAATTGATCGGGACCCGGGACGCGCGAATGGCATCACGGCAAGCGGCTCTATAGGCCGCACTCACAGGTCGGACACCTGGCCGCACCAGCCAGCAACGCGAAGCTTATGACGCTACTCGCCAACGGAGGCCGTCTACACAGGGTCGAGAGCGGTCGCCCGAAAACCACCGTTCGCGCGGGGGGGTGTCACAACCGGTCCGAGACTGTCGAAAAAGTAACGAGACTGTTGAAACAGTCGGAAGGCAGAATGATGCTAGAAAGTTTAACACGATATTCCGTCTTTCGGAACATGTAAAAATCTGCTCGACAGGCCGTTCTTGGCACAAAACGTCACGAGCCGCTCCAAAACATCTGATGTCAGGGGCTTTCCGAAGTACCGTTGCGTCATCCCTTGCAATGTTCGCGCATCGTCATTGCTTGACACCTTTCGCTGCTCGTCATAACTGAAAAGTAAGAGCTAATCCGCATGTACGGATCGGTAAATGGGGGAGGGGTAATGCGGGTTCTCTTGCTGACGACCACGGTCGTCTTTGCTGCAGTACCAGTTGCAGCGTGGGCGCAGGACGGGTCGGGGACTGTAACTGCGCCGACAAACCAACCCGCGACAGGAACAGAGACTGTTAACAGCGGCCCCGCGGAGAATGTGGCGGGCGGACAGGCTGCTGCAACGGTAGGCCTGGGCGACATCGTGGTGACTGCGCAACGTCGTGTCGAAAGTTCGCAGCGGGCGGCCATTCCCTTGTCGGTCATCGACGGATCCACCATTGCGGCGGCCGGCGTGACTCAGGTCGACCGGCTCAACAGCCTTGTTCCGGCGCTCAACATCGAAC
>CAXTTR010000087.1:2731-9889 GCA_964247215.1 uncultured Sphingomonadaceae bacterium | reverse complement strand
CCGCCAACGTCACTGACCTGCTCGATAAGGCCGAAGACCCCGCCAAGCTGATCCGCATGATCATCATGGAAATGGAGGAGACGTTGGTCGAAGTCCGCGCCGGTGCGGCGCGCACCATCGCCGACCAGAAGGAAATGCGCCGCGCCGTAATCCGCGCCGAGGCCGCGCAGGCGAGCTGGGCCGAGAAGGCCGAGCTCGCGCTGTCGAAGGGCCGTGAGGATCTGGCGACCGCCGCGCTGGTCGAGAAGGCCAAGGCGAAAAGCTTCGCCGACGCGACGCAGGCCGACATCGCGCAGCTCGAGGAGAGCCTGAGCGGCAACGAGGAAGACATCCGGCGCCTGGAGGGCAAGCTCCGCGAGGCGCGCGCCCGTCAGAATGCGCTGACCGTGCGGATCGAGAGCGCCAACGACCGCACCAAGATGCGCGCGCTCTACAAAGGTCCACGCATCGAGGATGCGTTCGCCAAGTTCGAGATCATCGAGCGCCGCGCCGACATGGCCGAAGGCCGTGCCGACAGCTATGCGCTCGGCGGGCCGGTAGCGAGCCTCGAAGACCAGTTCGCCGACCTGCGCGCCGGGGACGATGTCGCCGCCGAGTTGGCGGCGATGAAGGCGCGTCTCGCACGCGCTGCCGAGTAAGGACGATGGACCTCGTTCCATTCTTTGCGCTCATCACGCTGTTCATCGGGCTGCCGTGGCTGATCCTCCATTACCTGTCGCAATGGCGGAAGGCGAAGGGCATCACTGTCGAGGACGAGCAGCTGCTTGACGACCTGCACGAGATGTCGCGCAAGCTCGATAGCCGCCTCGACTCGATCGAGCGCATCATCGCCGCCGACAACCCTGGCTGGAAGGACGGCGCGCTCAGCGCTCCGGTCACCCGGCTCAACCCGCAGCTGCGCGAGCGCCGCTAGCCGCCGCTCGCAGCCCCGCCATCGCTGATCCAAGGAACCGTCTCATGTCCGCTCGCCGTACCGGCTTCTACCTCGACAAGCGCCACGCCAAGTTCCTTGGCGTCTGCGCCGGAACCGCCGACTACTTTGGGGTATCCGCATTATGGGTACGGATTGGCTTCGTCGCCGCGGTCTTCCTGGTGTTTCCGCCAATTGTCATCGGCTACTTCCTGCTCGGCTGGATTGCCGATGTGAAGCCCGCCGGACTGTATGACGAAAACCCCGACGAGGCGAAGTTCTGGGCTAAGGTGCGCGTTGCACCGCACCGGACGATGCGCGACGTGCGCTCGAGCTTCCGCGAAACCGACCGCCGGCTGCGCGACATCGAGGCCTATGTGATCTCGTCGAATAGCCGCCTCGCCAATGAACTCCACCAGCTGCGCTAGGGCGCGGATACAAGCCAAGGGAGTGACGCATGTCGGAGCATCACACGACGATCCACAAGGATGGCCGCACGATCTCGATCGTTACTGATGATGAGGGCGACCAGACAGTGACCGCAACAGCTGACGACCATGCCGACAAGAACGGCTCCATAACAGCCCACACGATGCCAGCTGGTCCGCCGGCTACTTTAACGACCGCACAGGTCAACCAGCCGAGTCCTGTGGTTCTTCACCGACATCATGAGATGGACGCTGGTGCTGCTTTCTTCATGGGCATGATCATGGGCGCGTTCATCCTGTGGCTGCTGCAGCGCGAAGGTCGCCGCCGTCGCCGCCGCCCCGAGCCGCAGGTTGCCGATGTCAGCCAGCATGACGTCGCCGCGCTCGCCCGGCGCACCGCCAATCTCGAGCGCATCATCACCGATCCGGCGACGCGCACCGCGAACGAAATCGAAGCGCTGCGCTAGCCGCCGCGCCAATACTGAAACAACTCATCCGGGGAGCTTACAATGAGCGACGGTTCGATCTGGGTGCTGATCCCGCTTACGGTATTGGCGATCCCGATTATCGCGATCCTGTCAAACCCGATCAAGCGCTGGATTGCGTTGCAGGAGCGCAAGGCCGAGATTTCAGCCACAGTCGCGGGCGAGCAGGCGGCGCAATACGCTACCAAAATCGAACGGCTCGAAGCGCGCGTCGCCGTGCTCGACCGCATCGTCACCGACCGCGGTACCGCGCTGGCAGAAGAGATCGAGACCTTGCGAGCGCCGTTGCCTGCGCGGCCGGGCGTAACGCCGACACCGCTCAATTGAGCTATTTACTGCAGGGAGTAACGTCGTGGAAGAAATCGCGCCTTTTCTGATGGTCGTGGCGATCGTTGCGATCGTCTGTATTAGCCGGTTCTACAGTGCCAAGCACGGCATTGACACGCGCAGCAACCGGCAACGCCGCCGCGACGGACCCGGGCTTATCACGCCGCCGGCGGTAAGCCTCGAAGAGGCGGCGCGGATGAAGTCCGAGATCACCCGGCTCAACGAGCGTCTCCAGGTGCTCGAACGGCTGGCGACCGATCCCGCCAAGCGGCTGTCGGACCAGATCGACGCGCTTGATACCAAGCGCTGAAGGAGGGTGAGATGATCCCGACCGCATCTTTGTTCGTGCTCAGCTTGAGCGGCCTGATCGGGCTGGCGCTGGTGTCCGCCGTCGCCGCGTGGAGCTGGACGCAATGGCTTAGGCTACGCCGTCACGAACTCGACCTGACGCTTGGTGGCCGCACCCGCGCCGACGGCCATGAGCTGCCCGCCGTCGCTAACCGCATCGACCTCGCCGACCTGCGCGAGCGCGTCAAGAAGCTCGAGGCGATCGCGGCGGGCGTGGATTTCTGACCGGGCGGCTGGTTGGCATAGGTTGACCGCGCATGAAAAAGGCCGGGGGTCGCCCCCGGCCTTTTTCATCTGTTTCGTACGATGTTTAGGCGGCGGGAGCCAGGCGGCGGCGGCGGGCGGCGGTGCCGACCATCGCGAAGCCGGTGATCAGCAGCGCCCAGCTGGCGGGCTCGGGGACCGTCGATGTCGTATCGAACGCGATGTCGTCGATGCCGAAGTCGTTGCCGGTGGCAGCAAGGTTCGAGTTGACGATCTGCAGCGTCAGCGTGGTTGCCGAACCGGTGGTGAAGTTGGTCGACAGGCCGGTCCAGACGCCCGGATTGCTCGGATCGGTGGTGAAAGTGTCGAGAACCGTCGTCGTCGTGCCGTCAAAGATGGTGAATGTCAGGTTCGACGGGGCGGGAACGGCCCGGAAGCTGGCGTTGCAGCACAGGTTCGAAGCGAACGCTTCGAAGAAGTATTTGGTGTTCGCGGCGGCGGTGACAGTCTGCTGCCAAGCGATCTTGCTCGCCCCGTCGTTCGTGCTCGTCGCGCCATTCTCGATCAGGTAATTGCCGTGGCCACTGGTGTGATCGGCGAACGAGTACCACGACGGATGCACGTCCTGGGCATTGGTGTCGATCAGGTAAACACCCTCGGGCGTCCCGGCTTGCGGCGACGACGGCGTGTAGATGTAATCCGAGCTAAAACCGGTATTGCCGGACTCGAAGTCACCGTTGGTGATCAGGTTAACCGCGAACGCTGGCGTGGTCGCGAGCAGCGCGGCGGCGAAAAGTAGATGCTTCACTGGTAATCCTTTGGTGTGGTCTCGTTCAGTATCTAGCAACAAGTATGCCATTACGCATTCGCAACAAAACCAGCTATTTAGTCGTGCTGACCCGTAACGACTGTAAGGCCGACCGACAGTTTCAGGGCCGGATATCGCTACATCACCGGCAATATCGCGCACTGGCGTGTGAAAGATTGGCAACACACCACCACTTGCGCCATCTTGGCGCGATGCCGAACACGACAACCGTGACCATGCCAACGCCCGCCGCCGCTGCGGCTCCACGTGCCGCACCCGCTCGCCTCGACCGCGGCGCGTGGAGCTGGGCGCTGTTTCAGGGAGTGCGCGATCCGTACGTCATCCTGATCGGCATCTACATCTTCGCGCCCTATATCGTCGGGCTCGTCGGTGATCCGGTGAAGGGCCAGGCGCTGATCGCGGCGGGGGCGAAGTACACCGGCTGGATCGTCATGCTGACTGCACCGCTGCTCGGCGCGACGGTCGACCGCATGGGGCGGCGCAAGCCGTGGCTGGCGGTGGTAGCGCTACTATTCGCGCCGCTGATTTTCAGCCTGTGGTGGGTGCATCCGGGCGGACTGACGCCGGTGCAGGCGGTCGTCATCACCGCCGCGTGCGGGGTGCTGTTCGCCTATTCGGAGACGCTGCACAATGCGCTGTTGTTACCCGCCGCAGGGATGCACAAGGCAGGGCATGCGTCGGGGCTAGGGCTGGCCGCGGGTAATTTCTTTTCGGTGCTGATGCTGGCGGGTGTGCTGTGGGCGTTCGCGTTGCCGGGCAAGGTCGGCTGGAGCTTCGTGCCATCGGCACCGCTATTCGGGCTCGATCCAGCGCTCCACGAGCCTGACCGCGTCGTCGGACCGCTGATTGCCCTGGTGTTCGCTGCGGGAGCATGGCCGCTGTTCGCCTTCGTGCCCGATGTCGCATCGACCGGCGTCAGGCTCGGCGCAGCGGTGCGCGGTGGAGCTTCCGATCTCGTTGCTCTCGTCCGCGAAGCGCGCGGCTATCGCGACGGACTGCTGTATCTGGGCGCTCGCATGCTGTTCACCGACGGACTGACCGGCATCCTTATCTTCACCGGCATCTACGCCGCCGGGCAGCTCGGTTGGGGCACGCTCGAGCTAGTCAGCTATGGGCTGATCCTGTGCTCGGCGGCGGTCGTCGGCGGCTTCACCGCAGGCTGGCTCGATTCGCGGGTCGGGCCGAAGCTGGCGCTGACGATCGAGCTGGTGACGGTAATCGTCTCGCAACTGCTGTCGCTCGGGCAGACGCGGGCAACGCTGTTTTACCAGCCCTTCGACGCGGCTGCCCACGCACCCCTGTGGTCCGGCCCAATTTTCCGCACGCTGCCCGAACTCGCGCTGATCGGCTGCGGGCTGCTCGGCGCGGTCTCGGTGACGGCGGCGTACGCGTCGAGCCGGACGATGGTGACGCGCGTCGTCCCACCGGCGAAGATCGGCGTGTTTTTTGGGCTGTTCGTCATCGCCGGCAACGCGACATTGTGGCTGGCTCCGTTGCTGGTGCAGCTGGCGACAAGCGCCAGCGGCTCGCAGCGCATCGGGTTGCTGCCGATTGATGGACTGCTGATCGCCGGGCTGATCGTGCTGCAGTTCGTGCGCGGCGGTGAACGGCTGCGTTAGCGGACGACAACGCTCACCGCGTCGAGGCTCGCGCCGTCGCCGCCACGCAGCACAAAGCGGTGCGGGCCGGGCAGTGGCACCCATAGCAGTACGCGGTCGGCGCGCACGCTATTGTGGCCATCGACATCGATCTGCATCGCCGCGGTTGCTCCGGTCGCGCGAATACTCAGCCGCTGCCGTGCCATCGGAATATCGGGATCGAGCGCGACGACGGTGCCGTTCGCTGGCGACAGCAGCCGCGGGCGCTCGGTTTCCGGCGCGGCGACGCGCACCGTCGCAAGCTCGGTACCGGCAATGAACAGCTCGCGCCGCGGCGGCTCGATGGCGGGCTCGAACTGCAAGGTGGCGCGGATGACGCCAGCCGGCAGCGGCGATGCCGTGGCGGCTCGCCCGGCTTCGAGATGCAGCATGATCTCGCGCCAGGCCGGGGCGGCACCGCTGACCCCCGAGACACCGGCACCCATGCTGTCGCCCTCGAAATTGCCGATCCACACCGCGACGACGAAGTGCGGCGTGAAGCCGATGCACCAGTTATCGCGCAACGCCTTCGAGGTGCCGGTCTTGACCGCCGCGGCAAACGGCAGCGCCAGCGCGCTATCGCTGCCGAAGGTCGCTGTGCGCGCTGCCGGATCGGACAGGATATCGGTGACGATCGCTGCGGCGCGAGGGTCGAGCACGGCGCGATCCGTTGCAAAAGGATCAGGCGGGGTAGCGCCCGGTTCAAGCCGTAGAGGACTCCATCGCCCGCCCCGCGCGAGGCTGCGGTAAGCCGCCGCCTGTTCGAGCAGCGTGACTTCGGCCGAGCCGAGCGCGAGGCTGTAGCCGTAATAGTCGCCGTCGCGCGAAATGCCATGGTAGCCGGTGTCGTACAGCCGCTCGCGGAAGGCGTCGACCCCGGTGAGCAGCAGGGTCCGTACTGCCGGCACGTTCAGGCTGTTGCCGAGCGCCGAGCGGACGCTGACCGGGCCGCGGAACTCGCGGTCGTAGTTCTGGGGGATATAGAGCCCGCTCGCGGTGTCGAGATCGACAGGCGAGTCGTCGAGCACCGACGCGGCGGTCAGCAAGCGGCGTTCAAGCGCTAGCCCGTACAGGAACGGCTTGAGTGTCGACCCGGCCTGACGCGGTGCGGCCGCGCCGTCGACCGCACCGCTACGGGAGGCGGCTCCGGCCGAGCCGACATAGGCAAGGATATCGCCGGTGGCGGTGTCGACGACCACCGCCGCGCCGTCCCGGACGTTGCGCGCCGACAGGCTGCCGAGGCGGCGCGCGAGGACATCGGTGACGAACGCCTGCAGCCCGACGTCAAGCGTACTGCGCGCCACCTGCCGTCCGGAGTTGGCATCGCCGCCGAGCAGCAACTCGGCAACCTGCGGTGCGAGGCTGGGGTCTGGCGCGGCGCTGCGCGCGCCAAGCATCGCGGCGGTGGTGACGCGCAGCACCGGGCATTCGGCTGGCATTGCGGCGCAGGCACGGGCGGCAATGCGGGCCGGCGTCGCAGCCGGGGCAGGGACCAGGCTCGCCAGCACGATGCTTTCCGCCCGGTTAAGCGCGCCCGGCGGTTTGCCCGCGAGCGTACGCGCTGCCGCATCGACGCCGACGAGATCGCCGCGGAACGGCAGCAGGTTGAGCCATGCTTCGAAAATCTGCGGCTTGTTCCAGCCGCGCTCGATTGCCCACGCAGCGCGCGCCTGACGAAGCTTCTGCAGCGGTGAGCGCGAGCCGCTGCGGCCAAGCGCGGGGTCGAGCAGCCCGGCGAGCTGCATCGTGATCGTACTCGCGCCGCGCGGATGCCGCCCGCTCAGCCGGTCCCGCACGGCCCCGGCAGCGGCGCGCCAGTCGACGCCATGGTGCTGCCAAAAGCGCCGGTCCTCGCTGCGGACCACGGCCGTGATCAGCGGGGCGGCAATAGCGGACAGCGGCACCCAGTCGAGCTTGCGGACGCTCGCATCGGCGCGGCGCAGATCGAGCAGGCGACCGTCGCGGTCGAGGAGGCGGGCCTCGGACGAGT
>CAXTTR010000087.1:0-2721 GCA_964247215.1 uncultured Sphingomonadaceae bacterium | reverse complement strand
CGGCATCGGCCGGCTGCTGGTGAAGGCCGCCGCCCAGGCGGCGCGGGTGGCAGGGTAGGTTGGGGGTGTGGCGGGGGTGGTGAGGAGGGCGAGGGCGACAAGAATGGCGAGCGTGGCGAGCGCCGGCTCGCGGAAACGGACCTTCACGCCTGCCGGCCCCGCCTCACCTCGCCGCCCCCACCTCGACCATCGTATTCGGCACCGCGGCAAACATCTCCGGCGAGTACAGCGCCTCCACCCGCGTCGGCGGCAGCCTGAACGCGCCCTCGCTGTTCAGCCGCAGCGTGTACTCGTACGCGACCATCGCCTTGGGCACTTCGGCGTAATGCGCATGGACCGCCTCGGTGCGGCGCTCGACGAAGGTTGGCTGCAGCGTACTCGTGTCGCCGCCTTCCAGCACCTGCGAGCGCCCGCCGAGCGAGCCGCCGAGCACCGTCGCGCCGCTCGGCACGGGGTCGTTGATCACCACCCATTCGACCGGCGCACGCGCGGTAAACTCGATCCGCACGCGCATGACGTCGCCGCGGCTCCAATGGCCGGGGGTGGCCTGACTGACCGCGCTGACGCTGCGGCGGACAGCGAAGCCGCTCGCCAGTGGCACCTTGAGCGGCACGGCGGCGCGAGCGGTGACGATCGCCCATGGCGCGCCGCTGCCGCTGTGGTTCAGCCGGAAGTCGGCGCGTGTAGCGGGCCATGCCAGCAGTGCCGGTGGCGGCGAACTCGCACCACTCCAGTTGAAAGCGTGCGTTGCCGCACCCGCGCTCGCCGTCGTCGTACCCGCTACCGGAACACTTTCAAAGCGGCGCGAGAAGTCCGCCATCGCCAGCGTGCCGACCGCATTGGCAACGGTGGTGTCCCAATGCCCGCGTTGCTGCTTGAGCATCAGCCCTCTCGCGAGTCCGCCGATGTCGCTGCGCCAGCCGGGCAGGTCGTCGAACGTTGTCAGCAGCCGGGCTGCGGTACTGTCGGGCGAAGCGAGCGTCTGCCACGGATCGTCGGCGCGCGCGATCGTCAGCCGCGTGCCCTGCAGGTCTAGCCGGGCGCGGACGATATGCTGCGCGCGGTCGAGGCTTGCGACCGCGCCGGGGATGCCCGGCACCTTACGCAAAATGTATGCCCAGTCGATCACGCCGATCGTCGGCCACGCGTCGGGGGTGACGCTCAGCGGCTCGAGCATCGCGGGCGTCGCCGCGTTGTTCGCCGCCAGCGCCGCCATCGCGCCCAATCGCCGTGACGCGCCGTCGCTGCCGAAGCTCGCCAGCGCCGCATCGCCGGTGCCCTTGTCGATGACCAGCACACGCGCGTGACTGCGCTCGGTGCGGCCGCCGACGAATCTGGTCAGCCCGGCAATCATCTTGCTCCGCGCGTCGGCGGGCAGCGCCCAGCCGCTATCGGCCGACAACCGCAGGATGTAAGCGGTGAGCGAGTCGTCGCCGGCGATCCACTCGGCGGGGAAGTAGCGCACCAGCCCATCGTGGTCGAGGTACGCCGGCAGCAGTGCCGCGCTCGCGTCCCAGCGTGCGTGGTCGCCGAGCGCGACGGCGCGCGATAGTTGCTGCTCGATGCAGTCGTACGGGTATGCCGCCATGTACGCCTTGACGCCGGGCAGCGCGCCGCCGAGCGAGCGGCTCAGCGCCACATCGAGCCCGCCACGCCCGGGTAGCGCGTCGACGGGGATCGCCACGGGAAAGTTGGCACTCGGCGACAGCTGGACGAGCGTCGCCTGCAGCGTCTCAACCGGTATGGTGGGCACGACGAGCTGCGGTACACGCACCGCGTCTTTCGCGCCGCTCGCCGCACTGGCATTGATCGCCCACTCGATCGGCGCGCCCGCCCCGCTCGCGGCCGGCGCAATCAGCGTCCAGCCAACCGTCACCGCGCCGGCGGCGGGAACCTCGACCAGCCGCGGCGGCAGCGGTGCCGGCCCGGCGTGGCCGCTAGCGGTGACCTGCATCGGCTTCGCCGTCGTGTTGCGTAGCAGCACCGTCGCGACGTAGCGGTCGCCCTCGCGGACCAGCGGCGGGATGCCGGCGAGGATCTGCAGATCCTGCGTTGTCCGCACCACGGTCCTGCCGGTGCCGAACAGGTCGGCCCCGCCGGTTGCGACCGCGACGAAGCGGAAGCTCGACAGCGCGTCGTTCAGGGGCACGTCGAGGCTGGCGTGTCCTGCAGCGTCGAGCGGCACACTGCCGCGCCAGAGCAGTAACGGCTGGAAGTCACGCCGCACGGTGCCGCCCGCTTCCGTCCCGCCGCCGCCGCCTGCCGCCAGCGCCTTGCGTCCATAGTGCCGCTTGCCGACGACTTGGCTTTGCGCGGTCGAGGTCTGCACCATCAGCGGCCGGTCGGCCATCATCGTCTCAAGCAGCTCCCAGCTGCTGTTGTCCTTGAGCTGCAGCAGCGCCTCGTCGACCGCGGCGAACGCGATCTCGCTGCCCGGCGGCAGGCTGCGCCCGCGTGGCGGCGACACCGATATGCTGGTATGCGCGACCTTGCGCACCGCATAGCTCGGCGCGTCGGTGGCGACCTTGACCCCTAACCGGTGGTCGTCCCAGCCGACGCGGATTTTTGTCATGCCAAAGCGGTACGACGGCTTGGCGAGATCGATTAGCGAGGTCGGCGCGCTCGCCTCGCGGCTGATCCACGGCAGGTGCCACCGCCGCGCGAAATCCGCCAGCCAGATGCGCCAGCCGGCGACGCGCCCGCGCACCGCCAGCACCGAGA
>CAXTTR010000086.1:7784-9898 GCA_964247215.1 uncultured Sphingomonadaceae bacterium | reverse complement strand
CGCCGCTGCCGCCGGAGCGCGCCGCCTCACTGGCACTTACGAGGCGATCGAGCGCGATGCTGACGGCACCGCTGTCGTCGTTTACCGTCCTAAGAACGCGGCAAAGCACGATGCCTTGCAGCGGCTGCGGACGCGCGCAGTTATCGGAGCCGACGGGGCGCGCTCGGCGGTCGCGCGCCAGACGTTGAAGGGTGCTGACCGCACGCCGTGTGTGTTCGCCTATCACGAGACCATCGCGACGCCCTCCGATGCCGGGTTCGACCGCGAACGCTGCGATATCTATTACCAGGGCAAGCTGTCGCCCGACTTCTACGCATGGATCTTCCCGCACGGCGACACCACCAGCGTCGGCGTCGGCAGCGCCAGCAAGGGTTTTTCACTGAAGGATGCGGTCAGCACGTTACGCGCCGAAACCGGCCTCGACGATTGTGACACGATCCGCAAGGAAGGCGCGCCGATCCCGCTCAAGCCGCTGAAGAAGTGGGACAATGGCCGCGATATCATCGTTGCCGGCGATGCCGCGGGCGTTGTCGCGCCAGCTTCGGGCGAGGGTATCTATTACGCGATGACCTGCGGGCGCATGGCGGCCGAGTCAGTCACGCAGTTCCTTGCCACCGGCAATCCCAAGGCGCTGGCGGGCGCGCGCAAGGCGTTCATGAAGGCGCATGGACGCGTCTTCTGGATACTTGGGATCATGCAGTATTTCTGGTATTCGAGCGACAAGCGCCGCGAGCGCTTCGTCAAGATTTGCGACGACCCCGACGTCCAGCGGCTGACGTGGCAGGCCTATATGAACAAGGAACTGGTTCGCGCCGACCCGGTGGCGCACCTGCGCATTTTCCTCAAGGACCTCGGCCACCTGTTCGGCATCGGCGCGACCGCAACGTGAAACGCAGCACGGTCGTCCCCATCGCGGTCGGTATCGCAGCAGCGCTCGTCGTTGCCGTCGTCGGCTCGACGGTCACCGACCTCGGGCCGTGGTATAAATCGCTGCTGCAGCCGTCGTGGTCACCGCCCGACTGGGCGTTCCCGGTCGGCTGGACAA
The DNA here is from genome assembly GCA_964247215.1 of uncultured Sphingomonadaceae bacterium. Classification (GTDB taxonomy): domain Bacteria; phylum Pseudomonadota; class Alphaproteobacteria; order Sphingomonadales; family Sphingomonadaceae; genus Polymorphobacter_B. The sequence continues at coordinate 8,853 of CAXTTR010000086.1, read as the reverse complement.
CGATCTACATCCTCACCACCATCGCTGGGATTACCGCCTGGCGTCATGCCGAAGGTCACCAGCGCGAGCGCGTCGTCGGGCTGTTCGCCTTGAACGGCTTCTTCAATATCCTGTGGAGCCTGCTGTTCTTCGGGCTGCGCCGCCCCGATTGGGCGCTGTTCGAAACCGCCCCATTCTGGCTGTCGATCGCCCTGCTGATCGTCATCGCGGCGCGCAGCTCGACCCTGGCGCGCGTCCTGCTGCTGCCGTACCTTGCCTGGGTAACCTATGCGAGCGCGATCAACTGGGCGGTCGTCCGCCTCAACGGGCCGTTCTGAGTGGAAGCGCTGTTCGCGTCGGGGCACGCCGTCGACATTGTACTTGCGGTCTTGCTGGTCGAGGTCGTTGTCCTGATCGTGCGCGGCCGCAACACCGTCACGGTCATGCTTGCAATGCTGCCGGGCGCGATGATGCTGCTTGGCGTGCGCGCTGCGCTGACCGGCGCGGGCTGGCAGGCAGTGGCGCTGGCGCTGGCCGCGTCGTTTCCGCTGCACATGCTCGACCTTCGCCGCCGCGGACTCTAGCGGCAGCGGCGAAGGCTGTTGTAAAGCTTACGATGTCGGCTTCGACTTCAAATACGCGATAACATCGGCGCGCTTCTGGGCGTCCTTCAGCCCTGGATAGGTCATCTTGGTGCCTGGCACATAGGCTTGCGGCGAAATGAGATACTGGTAAAGCACCGGCTCGGTCCAGACGATGTGACTGTTCTTGTTCGCCGCCGAATAAGCGAAACCCGGGACCGATCCTGATGGCCGTCCGACAACACCGTACAGCGATGGTCCGATGCGGTTCTGCCCCGGCGTCACGACGTGGCAGGTCTTGCAGACGGTGAACACCGCCTTACCCGCAGTCGGATCACCTTTGAGCGAAGCATAAGCTGGTGTGCCCGGCGGCATCGCCGGCACCGCCAGGGCTGCACTGCCAGCGACTGTCGCCGCCATCGCGAGCAAAGTAAACTTGAGCATGATCTCTCCCAAGGTCAGCCCCCCTTGCCATATTACACGCTCCACCACCCCTCGCAACGGCCGGC
>CAXTTR010000086.1:0-7774 GCA_964247215.1 uncultured Sphingomonadaceae bacterium | reverse complement strand
GCACGGTGTCACCAGCAGGCGCGAACTGTCGCGGCCGCGCGGAACGTGAGTGTCATTCTTCGTCGTCCGGCAGATGATACGGTCGCGCCATGAGATCGTCCCAGCTGTATGGACAAGCGGCGGGAAAAGTCTTTTCTGAAAGATTCGTCTCGATCGAAGCTTCGGCGCGAGCATCCCGGTAAGCTTCGGCGATTGCCTCCTCTCGCCGCGGTGCAAGACTAGGATTCTGGTCCAGCTGTTTCATCACTTTCCGACGATGAGTTCTGATCGAGGTGGACCAGCCGCGAGTGCGGCGCTCAGGCTGAAAGTTCCATTTAAGAATGTGCATCAGTACCAACCGCAAGGCGCTCTCAAGCTTGTCGAATTCCTGACGTCCCAAGCTGTCGAGCTCCTCTGCGATCCACGCGCGATCGAGCAGGTGCAACTGGCCCGATCGCAGCAGCATCGCCTGATGAAACGCCCACGCGGCGAAGTCGCCGTCGTAGGTGGGCAGGTCATACTGGTTCGAGCGGCTTGCCATGCGTTCAATGTACGCCGTCACCCGCGCGGATGAAAGTGGCCGTGGATTGCCGCCGCCATTGCCTTGCTGATACCCGGCGCGCGCTCGAGGTCTTCGAGCGTCGCCCCGCGCACCGCCCGGCTGGTGCCGAAATGCATGAGCAGCGCACGCTTTCGCGCCGGGCCGATGCCGGGGACATCGTCGAGCGGATTGGCGGTGATCGCCTTGGCGCGCTTGGCGCGGTGCGCGCCGATGGCGAAACGGTGCGCCTCGTCGCGCAGCCGCTGCAGGAAGAACAGCACCGGCGAGTTCGGTGGCAGCGTTAGCTCGCGCCCGCTGGCGAGATAGAAGGTTTCGCGTCCGGCGTTACGGTCGGGACCCTTGGCGACACCGACGACGCAGACGTTGAACACGCCCAGTTCGCCGAGCACTTCGAGCACGGCGTTGAGCTGTCCGCGGCCGCCGTCGATCAGCACGAGGTCGGGCCAGTCGCCCTTCTCGCGGTCGGGGTCCTCGCGTTCGAGCCGCACGAACCGCCGCTGCAGCATCGCCTTCATCATTGCAAAGTCGTCGCCTGGCACGATCGCTTTGCCGTTCAGCTGCGCGTCGGTCATGTTGAACTTGCGATATTGGTTCTTGCGGAAGCCCTCGGGACCGGCGACGATCATCGCGCCGAGCGCGTTGGTGCCCATGATGTGGCTGTTATCGTACACCTCGATGCGCTGCGGCACGGTGTCGGGGTCGAACAATTCGGCGAGCTCGCGCAGGTGGACGCCCTGCGTCGTCGCTTCCGCGACGCGCCGATCGAGGGCTTCCTCGGCGTTGCGCCTGGCCTGCTCGACCAGCCGCTTCGAGCTGCCGCGCTGCGGCGCGCGCAAGGCGATGCGCTTGCCGACGCGCTCTGACAGCGCATCGGCGAGCAGCGCCATTTCGTCGAGCTCGCGGTCGAGCAGGATTTCCCGCGGCGCCGGCACGTCCTCGTAGAATTGCGCGAGAAACGCCGCGAGCACCTCGTCTTCGGCGACGTCGGCGGTGTGCGCCGGGAAGAACGCGCGGTGCCCCCAGTTCTGGCCGCCTCGGATGAAGAACAGCTGGATGCACATGACGCCGCCCTTGCACGCCAGCGCAATAACGTCGGCATCCGTGGCGCTGTCGGCGGCGTTGATCGCCTGGCTGCCCTGGATGTAGGTCAGTGCCCTAAGCCGGTCGCGCAATACCGCGGCGAGCTCGAAGTCCATCGCCGCCGCAGCCGTCTCCATCTGTGCGCCAAGCTTACGCTGCACGTCCTGCGACTTGCCCGACAGGAACGCTTTGGCGTCGGCGACCAGCTCCTCATAGGCGTCGCCGTCGATGCGCCCGGTGCACGGCGCCGAGCAGCGGCGGATCTGGTGCAGCAGGCATGGCCGCGAGCGGTTGGCGAAGAAGCTGTCGCTGCACGAGCGCAGCAGGAACACCTTCTGCAATGCGTTTAGCGTCGTGTTGACCGAGCCGGCGCTGGCGAACGGCCCGTAGAACACGCCCTTGCCGACGCGTGCGCCGCGGTGCTTCGAGATGCGCGGAAACGCGTGGTCCTCGCGCAGGAAGATGAACGGAAAGCTTTTGTCGTCACGCAGCAGCACATTGTACGCCGGGCGGAAGCGCTTGATCAGCTGCGCCTCGAGCAGCAGCGCCTCGGCTTCGGAGTTCGTTGTCACGATCGTCATCGCGCGAGTCTGTGCGACCATGCGCTGCAACCGTCGCGGCAAACGGTCGACCTGTGTGTAATTCGTGACACGCGCTTTCAGGCTGCGCGCCTTGCCGACATACAGGACCTCGCCGTCGGCGTTCTGCATGCGGTAGACGCCGGGCCGCTGCGGTAGCGTGCGTAGGACGTTGCGAATTGCCGCGACGCCCGCGTCACGATCGGGAGTCTCACTTCCGCGCAGGGTGAAGGTGGCAGAACCTTCGGAAAAGCGGTCGGGCAGGGGAGTTTGAGCCATTGTCGGAATGACCTAAGCGCGGCTGTCGAACGGCTCAAGAGGTACGGCGGGTTTATCCACGACGGCTGTGGATAAACCGGTGGGTGAACGGCAGTGGACCGGGCAAGATTGGCGCTTCATCGAAGCGCGGCGGGTGCTGCCCAATATTTAATCTGTCACATACGGAACAAACTCGTTACGCCGTCGCCGCACCCGCTTGCCGCGCTGGGGTCACGTGGATAGGCAGTATAAATGACCAGCACCGCCACCCGAACCGCGATTGTCACCGGCGGGGCCAAGCGCATCGGCGCGGCGCTGGTCAGGGCGCTCGCCGCCGACGGCTGGCACGTCGCGATCCACTGCAACGGCTCGGTCGAAGCCGCGACGGCGCTGCAGCGCGAGTTGATCGACGCTGGCGGCAGCGCGGCGGTGATCGTCGCTGACCTAAGCGAGCCGGTACTCAACCATGTAATCGCCGCGGCGCAGGTCGATGCGCCGCCGCTCGGGCTGCTGGTCAACAGCGCCTCGCAGTTCAGCTTCGACAGCTTCGACAATTTCGATGCCGCCGGTTGGGACACGCATCAGGCGGTGAACGTTCGCGCCCCGGCGCTGCTGATACAGGCGTTCGCGGCGTGCATGGAAGCGGGCCGGACCGGCCTCGTCGTCAACCTGCTCGACGCCAAGCTCGCCAGCCTCAACCCCGACTACTTCACGTACACCGTCAGCAAGATCGGCCTGCAGGGCCTGACCGAGCTGGCGGCACGGGCGTTCGCGCCAAGACTGCGCGTCAATGCGATCGCGCCGGCGGTGACGATGGTCAGCGGGCCGCAATCGCGTGAGAACTTCGAGGCGGCGCACGTGCTGAACCCGCTCGGCCGCGGTGTCGAGGTCGCCGAGATTGTCGCGGCCTTGCGCTTTATCGTTGCGACGCCGACGCTTAACGCGCAGACGATCACGCTCGACGCCGGGCAGCGGCTATTGGGTTTGCCGCGCGACGTCGCCTTCATGGTGGACAAATGACCGAGATCTTCGCCGGACTGACCGGCATGGTACCCGCCGAACTGGCACCGCGAACGCGCAAGATTATCCTCGAAGACTTCGACCTGCCCGTCGACATCGGTTTTCACCTGTTCGAGATCGGCACGCCGCAGCGGTTGCGGATCAACGTCGAGGTCTGGCTCGACGCGGCGAACTTTCCCGAATGCGACAGCGCCGACGCGGCGTGGGACTATGACACGCTGCGGACCGCGATCATCGCGCTAACCTCGAAGCGCCGTTTCAACTTGCAGGAAACCTTCTGCCGCGAGGTTTACGACACCGTCGCGGCGCGGCGCGGTGTCACCGGGCTGCGCGTGTCGACCCGCAAGCCCGACATCTATCCTGATTGCGCAGCGGTAGGCGTCGAGCTGGCGTCTTTCTGAGGCTTAGGGCAACGTCCGCCCGCATGGGCCGAGCGACTTGAGCACAAACGCGTAATCAGCCGCGAGATCGGCATCGGCTTCGACCGTATCGGGCAGCTTCGCGGGCAGGAAGCACGCCGTCCGGTACCAGCGCAGTGTATCGTGCGGGATGCCCTCGGCAGCGTCGTCGATGACGTCGCCGAGCGCCAGCGACAGCCGCTGCGTTTCGCCGGGACGGGTAAGCACGACGAGCGACACCGGCTTGCCGTCGGCGGTGTTGAGGAAGAACTGGCTTTCTGCCTCGCCGGGTACATTGCCTGGCACGCGGAAAGCGTTACCGATGCCGGTAATTGCCGGGACGCCGCCGCTATGCGCCTCGGTCAGGATATTGCGGACGTTCGCTTCGGTCGCCGCCGTCCAGCCGAGCTGGCCGCGCGCGTTGCTCAGCTGAAATTGCGAACCGTCGGCGCGCAGGAAAAGCAATACGTCAGCCCCCTTGAGCACTGGCGGCTTGCCGCGCGCGGCCACGGGCATATCGACGAGATAGTCGATCGCTGCAGGGACCGTGCCGGGCGCGGTGATCGCATCGGTCACAGCGGCGTCGACGTGCAGCCGCACGGTCCCTGCGTTCAGCCCGGCGGCGCTCTTGGCGGGCAGTACCGCCGCCTTGGTGACCCGGGCCCGGACGATCACCGGTGCGTCGAGCGTCAGCATGGCAAGATCGGCATAGCCGTCGATGCCGGGCAGCTTGGGCGGCGCGGTCGCGGCGACCGCAGCGCTGCCTGATGCCATGGCTATGACAATCATCACCACGGCGGCAGCTTTCCAGAGCGGGTGAGCAAGGTTCATTGGATACTCGTTGCAAGCTGCAGGCTGGTCTAGTTTGCGGCTGGCCAGGCGGCAAGTCACGGCACCAACGCTTCACCGGTCGCAGGTCGATCTAAAATTGCGTTGTATCGTGCGACAAAGCGGGTTGCGGGGGCGAAGGTGCCAAGCTAATGTTCGATTACTGCGGAGACTTGGCACGGCTTATGATGCGGGCTCCGAAACTTTATACGAGCGTTGACGGTCGGTGACCGCCAGGGCTTGAAGGTCAATCGTGGCAGGCTGAACGCTGCCGCTTGTGGGAGTCTCGCTTAAGTTATGGCTTACGCGGATCAGACGATGAGCAAGAACCGGATGGTCGCGCTGGGCGCGGTCGGTCTGATTCATGTGCTGCTGGGTTATGCGCTGATCACCGGACTGGCGAGCAAGGCGGTCAAGATGATCACCGAGCCGATGAAGACGGTCAACATCAAGGAAGAAGCGCCGCCGCCCGACGAACCGCCGCCGCCGCCGCCGAAGGACATCGACATCCCGCCGTTCGTGCCGCCGCCCGAGGTGACGATCGACAGCCCGCCGCAACCGACGATCACGACGCAGACCGTCGTAAGGCAGCCCGATCCGCCGAAGTATATCGCGCCGGTTGTCGTCGCTCCGCCGGCTCCGGTAGCGCCGCCAGCGCCGACCGGTCCGACTTCGGGCGCAGTATTCAATGCACGCAGCCTTGAGGTGTCGGAGGATGACTATCCCGCCGCTGCCTTGCGGCAGGAGCAGGAAGGCGTCGTGCAGGTGTCGCTGTCGGTCAACACGCAGGGGCGCGTCGATGCCTGTTCGATCGTCAAATCGAGTAGTTTCCCGCAACTCGACGAGAAAACCTGCCAGATCGCGACGCGCCGTTTCCGGGCCAAGCCGGCGCTGCAGAATGGTACCGCGGTAGCTTCGACCGCAGTCAAGTCGATCCGGTGGCAGATCAACAAGAAGTAATCATCGAAGCCGCACGCGTCGCGGCTCATCATGTTCTCGTAACTCAATCACGATTTCGGATTTAAGGAAGACTTCATGGAAACCGTCGCAGTCGAAAACCCCTATGGCCTGATGGCCGCGCTGACCCAGGGTGGTATCATCACCCAGGCGATCTTCGGCATTCTCGTCTTCATGTCGCTGATGTCGTGGTACATCATCTTCACCAAGTGGTGGGATCAGCGCAAAGTGCTGAACGATGCCAAGGACCTCGAGAAGAAGTTCTGGGCCGCGCCCGACCTCAAGACCGGTGCTGCCAAGCTCGACAAGCAGTCGGCGTTCCGCCAGATCGTCGACGACGGCCTGCGCGCTTCGGACCATCATGAAGGCCGCCTGACCGACAAGATCGATCAGCATGAGTGGGTGACGATGGCGCTCAACCGCTCGAACAGCATGGTGTCGTCGAAGCTGCAGGGCGGCCTCGCGTTCCTCGCCTCGGTCGGTTCGACCTCGCCGTTCATCGGGCTGATGGGTACGGTTATCGGTATTTACCGCGCGCTGATCAACATCGGCATTGCCGGTCAGGCGTCGATCGACAAGGTCGCCGGCCCGGTCGGTGAAGCCCTGATCATGACCGCGCTCGGTCTGGCGGTGGCGGTGCCCGCGGTGCTCGGCTACAACTGGCTGATCCGCCGCAACAAGTCGGTCACCGAGAAACTGAACGAGTTCTCGTCCGACGTGCACGGCTATCTGATGTCGGGTTCGCGCGTTGCCCAGCAGGCAGCGACCGTGATGCCGGGCGTCAAGCCCGCTGTTGCCCCGGTCGCGCGCTAAGCCGCGGCAAGGTAGGGAACGCCCGCTATGGCGATGAGTGTCGGTACGGATGCCGGCGGCGATCAGGGTCCGATGTCGGACATCAACACGACGCCGCTGGTCGACGTCATGCTGGTGCTGCTGATCATCTTCCTGATCACCGTGCCGGTCGTCTTGCAGACGGTGCCGCTGACGCTGCCCAAGGTGACGAATATCGCCACCGCGACCAAGCCCGAGAACGTCCTGCTGTCGGTCGATGCGAACTGCAACACCTATTGGGGCCGCGATAAGATCGCCTCGAAGGAGGATCTGCTTAACCGCTCGGTTACGGCGCTCAAGGCGGAGCTGGCGCGGCAGAAAGATATGGGCCTTAAGCAGGAACTGCCCGAGGTCCACATTCGCGGGGATGCCAATATGGAGTTCCGCTGTGTCGGTGGCGTGATCTACACGATCCAGCGCGCCGGCTTCCAGAAGATCGGGTTTATTTCGGAACCGCCGGCCGGCTTCGTCACGACGCGCTGATTCGCATAAATGATAGGGCGGTGGACGGTGTCCGCCGCCCGCGCAGGAGATAGTCTATGGCAATGAGTACCGGTTCGGGTCCCGAGGGCAGCCCGATGATGGACATCAACACGACGCCGCTGATCGACGTCATGCTGGTGCTGCTGATCATGTTCATCATTACCATTCCGATCCAGACGCACGCGGTCAAGCTCGACCTGCCACCGCCGAACCCGAACCCTTCGCAGGTCAAGCCCGACTTCAATCAGATCAACATCGATTTCCTCAATGCGATCTATTGGAACAACAAGGAAGTCGATCTGCCGACGCTCAAGGGCTATATGACCGAAGCGGCGAAGAAGCAGCCGGAGCCCGAGCTGCGGCTCAAGCCCGATGCGCTCGCGCATTACGAGATCGTCGATAAAGTGATGGCCGAGGCGCAGAAGGCCGGTATCACCAAGATGGGCTTTGTCGGCAACGAGGCCTACGCGAACTAACCTCCAGGGTGTTTCTCAAACTGGCGTCTTTGTTAATCCTGCCGTCAGATTAGGACTTCGCAACGTCTCCGGAACGCTATATGGCGGCTTTTGCGTTCAAAGCGCATGACGTTCTATGGAGAGACATCTATGAAGACTGCAATTACGCTGGTGGCCGTGGCCAGCCTCGGCCTGCTTGGCGCTTGCGGCAAGAAGGCGGCGGACACGACGACGACGACCACCGACGCCACGACCACCAATTCCGCTGCTCCCGCCGATGGCGCGATGACCGCGACGACGCCAGCCGCTGGCACGACGACGACCACCGAGACGACAACGACGGCT